>JAUWHL010000222.1 GCA_030605895.1 Promethearchaeota archaeon
AATTCCACAAACGAATTTGTTAAAAAATTAAAACCTATTATCAACAAACCTAAGATAGCTCTTGATTTTGGAGAAAAAATTTTTGATTTAGAAGAAACTTTGTATGCAGATTACATACCATTCGGAACTCATAAAGCATTACAAAAGTTAGTACCAAATACAGATTTTATCTCAGCGGCTCCCATAATCTATGAACTTAGAAGCGTTAAATCATCAGAAGAATTAAAAGATTTGCGGAATGTATGTAAAGCTACTATTGAATTATTAGAAACTATTCCAGATATTGTAAAAGTTGGGATGACAGAACGAGAGGTCATGGCTAAATTAGAATATGAATATGCAAAAGTAGGAAAACCTTCTTTTCCGGCAATAGTGGCTACTGGAAAACATTCAGCTGACCCACATCATAATATTTCTAACGAAAAAATAAAATTTGGGCCTCTTTTAATCGATACTGGTATGCAAATTGATGATATGTGCTCAGATATTACTTGGACTTACTGGGTAGGTAATAATCCGCCAAAAGAATTTATCGATGCTTATAGTGCACTTTATGAAGCCAAAGAAATTGCTAATAAATATTATATTGATGATACTCCAAGTCGATTACCAGCTATAAAATGTCGGGAATACTTAGCTGAAAAAGGTTATGATCATCAGAAATTATTTTTTCATGGATTAGGACACGCACTGGGTTTCGAAGCTCATGATGTTGGTCCTCGAGTAAGCTGGAAAGCCCCTGAAAATACTAAATTTAAAGAGAATATGATATATACAAATGAACCTGGGCTCTACTGGATTGGGAAATGGGGTATTAGGTTAGAAGATGATATCATTATTGGCAAAGAAAAATGCGAACAAGTTACATATGTACCAAAAGACCCATGTGTTATCTAATAAAATTTCTTTTTTATATAAAAATAACTGTGTATAAACGGATATTTCAAAAACAAATTTTACATTGTTAATCCATATAGTCCCTTACTTGATTTATGGTAAACCAAGTATTTCTATTTTCTCTTAACAGTTCCGTTAATGGCTCTGATCGTTCTGTTATGGTTTTATCACTTAAATTGATGATCATGAGTCAATGTATCCATCCAAATAAAATAAATAACACACAAATACAAAACAAGCAACTTAAACAATATTCCCACCATGATGTTTTTCTTTTTTTTCTTTTTTATGAGGATGTCCTGGATTAGAACAAGCATAAAAGATTATATAGTGATCTAATAAAAGATTTTTCAGATCTCTATCTGGGAAAATTATAAGAAAAAAGAGAAAAAATCGGAAACCATGATATTCAAAATTGCAAAAAGAGGAGACGTATTTATCTAATAACAGGGTTAAGGGTTGAGGTATTTAGCCGATTCAACGGCCTTAGGTATAAGAATATATTTTACTATCATGATGTTCCGATCTTTTTTTGTTTTACATTTAATGTTCATCAAAAACTAGTATTTAAGGATTTCCTTTTTTTTCACATGAAAAAAATGACAAATTTTTCTAAATAGATTTCTTATCAATATTTAATTTCCTTTCATTTATCAACTCAAATAATGACTCAGTTATTATAGGTTTTCCATATTTATTAGAAAAATTAACTAAAATTAACTTTATTAGCATCTTATCTTTGTATCGTCTAAATTTACAATCTTCAGACACGTTACAATTTCGAAGGTTCTTAAATTTAATTCTACAATTATTGCAGTTGCGATCTTTTTTTTCTCTTAAAAACAAGGAAATTTTATCTTTTAATACTCGTTTTACATGTTTATCATAAAACCTAGCAATATTAAAATCATTGAATTTAACACAAAGTAGATTCCAACTCGGAATTTTGGTGAAATTAGCATTTTTTATGTAATAACTCTCAAATTTAGATCGGAAAACTTTTCGATACTTTTTGATCGAAGAAAGAGAGAAATGTAAGGCAAAAGGAACTGATATAGTAGTTTTATCTTTATGGAAATTTATATTGACATAATATACTCGTCCACCATACATTCCATGCAAGAAGTTTTCCACCATACTGATTTTAACATTCTTTTTATCTTCAGGAAATTTTGGTGAGGCAACACAGGTACCCTGTCCATAGAGGATCCATAATACATGTATTCCATTCTTGGTATAATGTTCAGTTCGACCAATAATTTCTTTTACTGTGATATTTGAATTCTGAACTTCTACAACAATTTGCTTACCAGAATTCAATCTGAAATAAACATCTGCTCTTCTGTTTCCTATGAATTTTTCAAGGGATTTTTCTACAATATTTTTACTATTTTCTGAAATGTATTTGAACATCAATCTTTTGATTGCTTTATGATAAAAAGATTCAGATTTTGTACTATGAGTTAATACAAGATTGGACATTTGCCTGGATAAAGCTTTATCTCTATCTTAGGGAATATAAATTTTCCGTTGATAATAAATGAAGACGGGTAAATGGATTAATAAATTTCTATTAAAAACTAATTTTAAAGCCAAAATAACTTTAATTGAATAATCTTAAGTTCTACTTAGATAAGGAATATATTTCTCATTTGCGATTTCTATTAAAGATTTAGTATAGTCGATAATTTTCTTTGCAATTTCAGGATGAGAAAGCATCTGAACTTCAATCTTTTCACCTCGATCCCATAATAAATAAGGCGTATCTTCATAAGGAGCATCTTCTTTAGCCTCCTTTATCCAACTATCTGGTAGTTCATTGTTTAATTCCACATCTAACATTCTGGCTAAGAATATAGTCCATGCTCTTGGGACAACGGTCATCAGATAACCTCCACCTCCTAGTGCTACCCACTTGTTTTGACAATACTCACGCGCACTTGTTTTCATTGTTTGAGCAATATCTCTGTAAACTGCTAGAGAAAAACCCATTTGAGTTAGGGGATCATCAAAATATGTATCAACCCCAAGTTGAGTGATTAAAATATCTGGAGCATAAGCTTCTAATATTTTTGGAGCAGTTTTTCTAAACAGATTAATAAAAGATTTATTATAAGTTCCAGGTAATAGCGGAAAATTTATAGAAAAGCCCTTTCCTTTCCCTTCTCCAGTCTCATTAATATTCCCCGTCCCTGGAAAGAGAA
>JAUWHL010000205.1 GCA_030605895.1 Promethearchaeota archaeon
GTCTCTTGTTAAATTAATTAAATATAAATCATAAATAAAACAGGATATTTTTACAATGAAGTCAAGGAATAATGAAGAGGGAGATTCGTTCTCTATAAATTTAGTTAAAGCTTGCTTTTTAGAGAGCTTATTTATTGGTTGAAAAATGAATAAAAATAACTAAGGTGTTGAATATTATGGAAAAGTTAAAAGTAGGAATTATAGGATGCGGGGTTATCTTTGATCTTAATATACTTGGGTATTTAAATCGCGAAGATGTGGAAATTAGTAGTTTATGTGATAGAAAACAAAGATATATTAAAAGTAAAATTGAGAAATTCAACTTAGGTTCTGAGGTTAAAATTTATAGTGATTACAAAGAAATGCTTGATATTGAAAGAATTGATATCTTAGAAATTTTAATTCCTCACCATTTGCATTGTGAAGCAACTCTTTATGCTGCTCAAAAAGATATATTAGGAATAAGTGTTCAAAAACCAATGGCACATAGTATAAAAGAATGTGATTCTATGATAAATGCCTGTAAAAAGAACAATATCAAATTAAAGGTTTTTGAAAATTTCTGTTTTTATCCTCCAATTATAAAAGCAAAACAGTTATTGAATGAAGGTATAATAGGGGAGGTAAATTCAATTCATATTAAGACTCTTGAAGGAACAAAAGGAGGGTGGGATATTCCTACATCTACATGGTCATGGAGATTAGACCCAGAAACTTGTGGTGGGGGATTGGAGTGTGGATCTCCTTTTATTTTTGATGATGGATTTCATAAGTTTTGGTTAGCTTTGCACCTAATTGAAGCAAAAATTGAAAAAGTTTATGCTTGGATTGACAGGTATAATAAAATGGATGTTCCTGCATACATAATGTGGAAATATGCCCTTTCAAATGATTCAGAGATTTCTGTGCCTAAATATGGAACAATGGAGTATAATTTTGCCCCAAATATGGTCTTGCCGAGCCTCTATTATCCTGGAGATGAATTTATATCGATTACTGGCTCAGAAGGAAATATGTGGATTAATCAAGCAACAGCAGGGGATAATATCATGTCGAAATCTGAAGTATTTCCTCCGATTGTAATATTTAAAAATGGAAAAATTGAGACAATTAAAGATATTGAGAGAGATTGGAAATATGGTTTTATTAATTCTACTCATCACTTCATTGATGCAGTAAAAAATGATAAAGTACCCATATTATCAGGAGAACAAGGAAAATATACTACACAATTTGCATTAGCAACATTAAAATCTTCAATGATTGGAAAGGAACTTTGTCCAGATGATATAAAAGAATAAAAAAAAGAGTTTAGGTAAAATATTGTTTTATTATATCTTCTGCTGAATTAAAAACAGATATTTCACCGTCGAAATTTGATAAATTGGTATGGAATTTCTTTTCAAATTCAAATGAGAATCTCTCATGTGCCCATTCAGAGGCTTGAGTTGAATATTCAACTAAAAGAGCACACACAAACATTTCCCGATTTATAACTCTTAATTGTTTTCCTTCCAATAGAATTGATTTTACACTACCAGTACTTTTGGTACAGCCACTGATCAAGGAAGCGACTGCTGAAAATGCTCCTGCTAGTAAAAACGTATCATCAGCAGTAATTTCTTTGCTAAAGGTTTTGGAGTACAATAATAATCCACTATTTGAATAAACAACAAGGAAATATACTTTCTGTCTTTGCAATAACCATGGATTTTTACTTGCTTTAAGAAAAGATATGCCTACAATAAGAATGCCAATGCTTTGAGGAATACTTCTGAAAAGATGTTCCATTATAAAACCTGATTGATTTGAGGACACCTCCTCTGTAATAATTACATTTGGCAAAGTTGGTAAAAGAACCCCAATCAAAGATCCTATTAAAAGCCAAGTGATCAATTTTTTTTGTTTTTGTACCCATGCCGATTTTCTACTGTTAATAAGTATAATCAATAAAAAAGCAACAGCTATAATATGGAAAACTAATTCAAGAATCATTATTATACTAAATCTTTGAAAATTTACTAAATATCCCCATGAAATAGGTACTACTTCCAATTCTGGGTTAGAAATCAATGCTCCTATTACAGTAAATAAACTAATGGTTGTTATTGTTTGTCTGTTCGAGAACTGAGTATTTCTATAAAAAATTTCAAAAAGTAATATCAAAGAATATAACATTATCAGTCCTGAGATCTCCGCCATAATAAAATAAAATTTAACAGATTCTTGATTGCTGGCAAAAAACTGAGCCAATCGTAGAATATTATTAATTAAATAAAAAAAGAACAAGACGGCTAAATATCCAAGCATTTTTTGGTGTGTTTTAATGTATCTGAAAAGAAATAAAATAAATAATGCTATTGTAGATATAATTAAAACCATTTGGATAAATGCCAAAAACATTAATGGATTAATTTCTATGAATTGATTTTGTAATATCATACTTTTTCACCGCAAATCATTATTTTTTTTTATTATTTTTTTAATCTCTTCAAGATTATGCATAAATATATATTTTGTCCAAATGGACATATGTGATATATCAAAATTTAAAATTTCTATATATACCAATCTAAACTTGTCTACACATCTAAATTAAAGATATTCTAATTTTTTAGAACACAAAACTTATTATAACGATAATCGATATATCAATTATCGTTACAATTTTGAAAACTGTGAATGTCAATGGTTGAAGAAATTGCGGAGAAATTTGAAAAAGCAATGAAAAAAGGATTCATAAGCACACTTATTTTATTGGTTTTAGAAAGAGAGCAGATGCATGGACGGCAAATTAAAAGTGCAATAGAAGAACGCACATTTGGAGTTTGGACACCAACAGATTCAACAATATACACGATTCTAAAAGATTTACGAGAAAAAGGGTTAATTCAGCAACAGAATATGGATGAAAAAGTTATCATCTATGAAATAACTGATGATGGAAAGAATACTCTTAAAATAATGATGAAAAAAGAGCAAGAGATAAGAGAATCGATAAGATCAATTATAACAACTACATTTGGTTTTAAAGATGAGTTAATGGATACAGATGCTAAAAACTTCTTAAATCCTGGTTCATTTTTTAGTAAAATGTTTACAAACCCTGAAAACCAGACGCTTAAAGTTTTAAATTTCCAGAGAGTATTTATGAAAAAAAAAGTAGAAGTGTTAAATAAAATGCTTCAAAGCATTGAAGACAAGATTTCAAAATTGGAAAAAGAAACACCAAACGAAAATATACTTTAAAAATTTACCTAAAAAATTGATGAAAAAATGTCAGAAGTAGTAATGAAATTTGAGAATTTAACTAAAAAATATGGAAACTTTACAGCGGTAAATGAAATTAATCTAGAAGTACGCAGAGGCGAAATTATCGGACTAGTTGGTCCTAACGGCGCTGGAAAAACAACAACTATAAAAATGATGGCGAAAATTTTAAGACCAAATTCAGGAAGAATCTTAATTCGAACAAATCATAGTGAATTAGAAGATTTACAAAAGGTTTCAAGCACAATTACCCAAATAGGATTTTTAATTGATATACCATCTTTTTACAATATGACAGCTTATCAACTTCTTAGATATTTCGCTAATCTTCAAAATTATCCCAAAGATCAAATAGATGAAAGAATCAATGAATTAATAACGCTATTTAAGCTTACTGAATGGAAGCATGAAAAAGTTAAAACTTTTTCTAAAGGTATGGTACAGAAGTTAGGAATGATTCAAGCAATAATCCATGATCCAGAGATTGTTATATTAGATGAGCCACAGACAGGTTTAGACCCGTTAGCTCGTGTTGAAATACGGAGATACATTCGAAAGCTCCAGTCTCAAGGAAAAACAATATTTATAGCTTCTCATATGTTATATGAAATTTCTGAAGTATGTGATAAAATTGCTTTAATCAACTATGGTTCAATAATTGGGTTTGATACTGTAGAGAATCTAGCACTTGTCTTAAAAACTAGTGAAATAAATTGCGTATTACTTAATCCTCTTAACCCTAGTGAATTAGAAACATTGTTAAATCGATTATCTGAAAAACTTAATTCCTATCTAGATCAGAACTTAGATCCACTGATATCAAAGATTCCCATAAAGTATTATCCTGAGCAACAAGGGTTAAAGATTTTTTATGATGGGAGAAATGAATCAAAAGGGGAAATCTTGAAAATTCTAATAAAAGATTTCGAATCAGATTTTACTGTGATCTCATTTACTCAGCCAAAAACATCTCAGTTGGAAAGAGTTTATGCAGAAATGGTAAAAGAGAATAACTCAAATAATGGAGATGTATAGAAAAATGGAAAAAAGAACATATAGCCTTACTGCAATAAAACCTGTGCTTTATACAGTTGTTTTTGAACTGAAAAAGCAAAAAAAGAAGTTTTATTTCTTTTTAGCAATTACAATCTTAATTGGATTTTTATTAGGGTATATCCTACAATTAATTCCTTCTAGTCTTCTAGCTGATACACAAACAGAATTTTTTAATACCGGTTTACAATTTATTTCATTCATAACCTTATTTGCCGCGTGTTTGTTTTTCTCAGGAATTATTTGCTCTGAATTTAATAAAAAAACCGGTGCTATTGTTTTTCCTAAAATTAACAAATATAAATTGATAGTAGGGAAATATCTTGGAAATCTGATATTAGTTATGGCAATTATAACAGTATATTACTTTTTACTAGGCATTCTAGGATTCTACTATTATGCTGGACCAATTAGCCCCAAGTTATTTTATTCCTACGGTATTGCATTATTATACGTTATTGCATTAAGCAGCTTTGTTACATTCTTTAGCTCATTTATGAGAAGTGTTAATATAACAATTATCTCTACATTAATCATTCTTCTTATGGGTTTCAGTATCGTAGATCAGATCGTTGTTTTAATATTCGCTGGAGATTTTGAACCATTGTACTCTCTTTCGTATTTAGGAAGCCTTATAACTGGGATACTTAACACTCCCTTTCCAGATCCGAGATATGTTGAATTCACGTTCGGTGGTGAGGGTGGAGGATTTGGACCTGGTGGACATTTTACATTTGGTCAATGGATAACTCCTTCTATTGGGATGGGAATTACTTTACTTGTTGTAAACATAGTTGTTTTCTTCATATTAGCAGCGTTTCTATTTAAAAGGAGGCAGTTGTAAAAAAATGATATATATAAAAAACAAAACTAAAACTAGTTTATTGAGCTTGATTCTACTTGGAATGATCATGTGCGGAGTATTATTTACACCAGCATTAGCAAGCTCAAATTATCAATCAACTTTAGTGAAAGGGACAGATATTTTTACAGTAAGTGAATACAATGATGCTGTTTGGAAAACCACGGTAAATAATTCTACTAATCCCAGCAACTGGTTCGAAGGAGAAACTAATATTACGGGTGCTAAAAGTAAAATTACAATGAAAGGTTGGAGAGACACCACATGGGAAATCTATGATGTGTTAACCGGAATTTTTATGACCGAATTCTTTAGTTTGGAAGAGATTTATCCTCTCTTAGCACTGATGAATAACCTTGGGTATAATGAAACCACGATTAATGCGAATTATACCAATAATTATAAAATCTCGTATGGAGTACGCTCAGTTTGGAATTTCACATCGAGTGATTATCCAGATGAACAAAGCTATATAGATGGAATCAAGGTATTTAAAAATCCCTTAGATTTTAAGTCCATGTTAGATGATTATTCTAACTTGTCAGCAGAGCTCAATGAAAAATTATTCTTTACACCTTATAGTTTTCCAAGTCTCAACGCTGATGAATTTTTATGGAATCTTGCACTAAATGGGTTAGCAATTGCGAAGCCCCAATCAGAATACTTGGAAGATCTAATAGATGAGCTTGGATGTGAAAATGTTACATCAAGCGGTAGCACACTAATTTTTGAGCGTTATGGGGAAACAGAATATACTGTCGAAATACTGTATGGGAATGAAGGAACCATTTCTTCATTCTTGGTAAAAGATGTTGATGATAATATAATCTTTCGAATTGTAAGTACAAATTCAGAATGGATATTTTACATAACTTTGATAGTTCTTGCGGTTTGTGGTGTTGTATTAGTTGCTTATATTATTGTTAAGAAAAGGAAACCAAAAATATAATTTCTAAACAAATTTTTTTTATTTTAATATCTCTTTTATAAGAATTATTGTTTTAATTGATTTAAGTTTTCTTCGCGTTCTTTAATAAATTTCTTGACTGGCCTAAATATTAGATAATGGCCTTGTTGGTATGTTTTATACCCATGAATAACTTTTCCGAGTTTAGAACCAAAATAATACCAAAAGAGATAGGATATTAATAAAAAACCTGCGATTACTTCCATTCCAGGTTGATGATTAATTTGAAAATCAACTCCGAATATTAAAAAAGAGTTCCACAAAAAGTACTTACCATGACCAATCGAGGGAAGGTTTACCCAAGATAAAAAATTCAACCATGTCATATTAATAATGTCGAAGTATATTAGACTATCAATCATCCATAGAATTGAAAGAAAAATTAACGCTAGAAAAACTATCCAATCCTTATTATGTTTACGTAAATATTTTCGATACAAATATGAATTTATCCAACCTGCGGCAAAGCTAAGAATCAATCCTTCTAAAAATCCCATTTAATATTCACTCTCCAACCATTTATTTTTTAGATACCATTCAACGGTATCTTTAGTAGCACTTTTATAATCTGGAAACTTAAACTCAAATCCTAAATCTTTAATTTTTTTATTAGAAAATAGATATTGATGATTCATATAACCAGTCATAGATAAATCTAATGGAGGTCTCGAATTTAATTTTCGAGCCTTCTTTTCTTTACGGCTATCAAGCCAGAACAGAAATTTTGATAAGAGTTTATAAAATGGCCACCATATAGGAAAATTAAAATAATTAACATTTAATAGATCAGCAAGGTATTCAAGAAATTCTTCTTGAAAACATACGTCGATTACAAGATTGTAAGCTTGCCCTATAGCATTATGATTTTCGGCTAAAAATAGAGCTGCTCTGACTAAATCTTTCACATGAATTAAAGGCATGGCCAAACGCTTTTTTTTTGGATAGACATGGATCCCTGGGCCAAATCCAGATTTATTTACAATTTGAAATAAGTGAAAAATACCATAAACTTGATATGGTCCCATTATTGGGGCTGAACGGATAATAACTTCTTTTAATTTATAGTCATTAACATATTCTTTTAAAACCATTTCTTGTTCCATTTTACTAACACTATAATTATTGGGTGGATTGTAAGGTACTGTTTCATCAGTTGGGATTGGGTATTTTTTATTATCCTTTTTGTATTTAGGTTCTCCGTAAACCCCACAAGTACTCCAATGAATAAATCTTAATTTCTCAAGATCTTGAGTTTTACATACAATTTCTAATAAATTTCTTATGCCCTCTACATTCACTTTTCTGAGAAGATCTAGTGGTGCGAAATAATCATATAAACTGGCAGTGTGAAAAATTAGATCATACTTTCTTTCTTTAAATAAGTTATTGAGGCTTTCTTTATCAGTTAAATCGGATGAAACGAATGTGACTTTCTCGTTTTCCAATATTTCTGTCATGTATTTGAATGTTCTGCTAAAAATAGTTTCTTTTGTCATTATTTTATTTCTTTTTTCTACTGGCAAATCTGTAGCAATGATTTTCCAGTCTGGTTTTGATTTTAACACTTCTCTTATAAGAAATGTACCAGTATGTCCTTTAGCTCCATCAATTAAGACTAATTTGCGCATTTTTACCCTGATTTTAATTTTTGAAAAAAATCTTTTGGTGGTATTTTATTGAATAGAAAAGTGCTTGCTACAATTTCTCTAAACTCAAGATCTTTTTCAGCTAACTTAAAAATATTATTTAAATTTGTTCCTTTTTCTCCATAGAAAAATGATGCTAATGAACGTTTTAATTTATAATTCCTAATAATTTTTTTAATATTTGGATGGAATTTATATTTCTTCAAGGTTTTTTCAGAATAATCCTCGTTTTCTAGAGCAATAATTGCGGTCTCAGCAGCGATATTTCCCGATACAATACTAGCATGTAAACCCTCTCCGCTTATTGGTGAAACAAAACCAGCAGCATCACCAACAAGCATTATATTATCACCATAAAGGCATTTTTCCATTACTCCATTCGCAGGTTCTGGGAAATTGGCTGACCAAATTTGTTTGTAATTTAATGCAGATAAAAATCTCTTAATATGTGGTTCATTGATAAATTCTTCATATAATTTATTAACATTGAATTTGAGATTATCTTCATAAAAGGTAATGACACCAATATTGAATCGTTTTTCATCTATAGGAAAAATCCATCCATACCCTATATAAGGTCGAAAGTAGAAATACACTGTATTAACATCTAAATTGGAATTCCCTTCTAATATAGCACATTTTGCCAATCCCAAATCATTTATTTTCCATCGTGGTCTTATACCAGATTTCAAGGCTAATTTAGAACTCATTCCATCAGCAAC
>JAUWHL010000314.1 GCA_030605895.1 Promethearchaeota archaeon
CGATGTTTTAATTATTGGAGGCGGCGTTACCGGTTGTTGCATCGCTCGTACGCTTTCAAAATATGATTTAAATATTTGTTTATTAGAAAAAGAGGCGGAAGTCGCTTCTGGAACCACTAAGGCTAATTCTGGCGTAATACATGCAGGGTATGCATCTCCTAGAGATTACATTAAAAGACACTTATCTATTAGGGGAAATAAAATGTATACACAAGCAGCAGAGGAATTGAATTTCCCTTTCAAACGAATTGGTTCATTTGTTGTAGCGTTAGAGGATAATCAGATTAAACAGTTGGAAGAAGAAAGAAAAAAGGGGACTGAGGATGGTGTTCCTAGATTAGACGTAATTTTGGATAAAAAAAAAATAAAGCAAATGGAACCCAATTTAACTGATGAGGTTGTTGGTGTGTTGCATGCACCGTCCGCAGGTCTTGCTAGTCCTTATGAGTTAACATTCGCATTAGCTGAAAATGCTGTTATGAATGGAGTAAAATTTTTCAGAAATCATGAAGTTGTTAAAATTAAACATCAAGATTATATTTTTACTGTACGGACATATGCAGGTGAATTTCAGAGCAGAAATATTATTAATGCTGCTGGATTGCACGCGGCGAAAATTTCTAGAATGTTAGGTTTGGATTATTTTAGCATAATGCCAAGAAAGGGCGAATATATTCTTTTTGATCGTAATGCGATTCAATTAAATAAGATCCTATTCCCAATTCCCACAAAAGTATCAAAAGGTATTTTAGTCTGTCCTACATTACATGGAAACACATTTGTAGGTCCTAATGCTCAAAATATAACTGATCGTGAAGATATGGCAACAACTACTGCGGGTTTAAAAGAAATTTTGGAAGGTGGGATGAAACTGATCCCTGGTATCCCCGCAAGAAGCTCGATTAGAAACTTTGCTGGTTTAAGAGCTGTTCCAGATACATATGATTTTATTATTGATAATACTGATATATACGGGTTTATTAATGTAGCAGGGATTTTATCACCAGGTCTTACAGCAACATTTGCAATTGCAGAAAAAGTGGTTGAATTTCTCGAATTATTAGGTTTAGATTTAAAAGTTAAGGAAGATTACAACCCCCTTCGCCCTAAACCAGAAAGACTTCAAGATTTTACAAAAGAAGAACTCGATAAAAAAATACAAGAAGATCCAGCATGGGGTAAAATCATATGTCGATGTGAAACGATTCCAGAAAAAGAAATAATAAATGCAATTCATGCTCCAGTTGGAGCTAATACCGTGGATGGAATTAAATTCCGCTGTCGACCAGGCATGGGCAGATGTCAAGGAGGATTCTGCCGGCCTCGAGTCATTGAAATCCTTTCAAGAGAACTGAACAAATCATATGAAGAAATTACAAAGATGGGAGAAGATACTAATATTTTAGTAGGAAAAACAAAAGATTTCGTATTAAAAAATAAAAGAGGAAGACCTCGGGGAGAATGAAAAAATATAAAGTAGATGTTGCTGTTATAGGTGGTGGATCTGCAGGGTTAGCTGCTGCTATAGTTGTTAAAAAAGCGGAATTAGATGTTTTAATTTTAGAAAGGGATAAAGAATTAGGAGGAATAACGCTCCAATGCATTCATAATGGTTTTGGACTACATGAATTTGAAGAAGAATTAACTGGTCCTGAATATGTTCAAAGATTTATAAACCGAGCTAAAGATTTAAATATTCCTTCTAAATTAGATACCATGGTAATTGAATTTACTCCAGATAAAACAATATACGCTGTAAATAATATGGAAGGACTTATTGAGATTAAAGCTAAAGCCATTATCCTTGCTATGGGATGCCGCGAAAGAACACGGGGAGCAATTAATATACCTGGGTTTCGACCTGCTGGAATATTTACTGCCGGACAAGCTCAAAGATTTGTTAATATTGAAGGATATTTACCTGGTAGAACTTTTGTTATTTTAGGAAGTGGGGATATCGGTATGATTATGGCGCGTCGTCTAACATGGGAAGGTTGTGAAGTTAAAGCTGTCGTGGAAATTCAACCTTACGTAAGTGGATTAATAAGAAATGAAGTTCAATGCTTAGAAGACTATGGAATTCCATTAATAACCAGTTATACAATAACAAAGATACATGGAAAGGAGAGAGTTCAAGGGGTGACAATATCAAAAGTAGATAGAAATTTCGATAGAGTTATTGGATCTGATAAATTTATTGAGTGCGATACACTATTACTATCTGTTGGTTTAATTCCTGAAAATGAGCTTACAAGGGAAGCAGGGGCAAAAATTTCACAAATGGGGGGACCAGTTATAGATAATAATTTAGAAACTACCATTGAAGGAGTGTTTGCATGTGGTAATGTTTTACAAGTTCATGATTTAGTTGATCTGGTTACCGCAGAGGCAAAACGTGCAGGATTAAATGCCGTTGAATATGTAAAAGAAAGATATGATATAAAGGTTGAAAAAAAAGACCAAATAATTTGTACTTTTGGTGAAAATGTTAATTATATAAAACCTGATTTGATTAATCGAACTGACCTCTCCAAAGATATTATTTTTACTTTTAGAGTTAAACGACCAGATCGTAGACTTTTAATTCAATTTAAAGATGATAAAAACAAAATTGTTTACAAAAGAAAGAAAATATATGTTATTCCGAGCGAAATGATTGAATTGAAATTAAATTTAAGCGAACATCAAATAGATCCTGATTGTAAAAGATTGGAAGTTGAAGTAATCCCTCGACCAGAGGTATTAATCGAGGAAGATTGATTATAAATAGAGGTAATAAAAAATGTCGGCTAAAATTAAAGAAAATGAACTTCCCGAAGGGTTTAAGGATATAAGATGCATTATTTGTCCAACTGGTTGCCTTGTGCATGTTGAAAACGTTAATGGCGAATTAATTATGGAGGGTCATTCTTGTAAAAGAGGGGAAGAATATGCAAGAGAGGAATTCGTTGCCCCAAAAAGAATTCTTACTACAACAATGCTAGTAGAAAATGGATTCTTGCCTTTGATACCTGTTAGATCAGATAAACCAATTCCAAAAGAAAAATTAAGAGATGCTTTAAAAAAAATCGCTCAAACTGTTGCTAACGTACCTATCAAAATGGGGGATATTTTAATCGAGAATGTGTTAGGGTTGGAAATTAATATTATTGCTAGTAGAGATTTAATTGAAATTTAAAATTATTTTTATTCTTTAAGAATTAAAAATTTAATAGTTTAACATTTGAAGGTTTACCTAAATTTATTATAAATCGTTCTTATTGATATTTTCATTTTACTAAAATATATAAAATCAGACTTAGATTAGATTGTTAAAAATAATTTCAATAAATTTTTAAAATAACAAAATTTAGGAGAGATTTTTTTGTCAGAATTTGAACAAAAGGTATTGAAACTACTTGAAGATATAAATGGTAAATTAGATAAATTATTAAAAACTGAACCTGCTCCAATAAGTTCTGCTCCAACGCCTTCAGCTGCACCTTCTCCCGTTCCTTCTCCCGCAGTTACTACAGTTAAACCTTCAGCAATTGTTGAGAGACAAGAGGAAGCAGCACGAATGGAAGAAAAACCTCCTGTTGAAGGTAGACGAGTCTGTCCTGAGTGTGGAGGGACTGCTTTTGCCACACATGAAGACAGAAATCAAGTATTACATCAGATGGGCGGTGTAAAGATATATGCGAAAAGATATGTCTGTAAGAAGTGTGGTTGGGAAGCGTAAAACATTTTTTTAACTTTTTTTTATATTTTCTTAAAAATAGGACATTTTTATTTGAACCCAATTTATAATTCTTCTAAGTTAGATTTTTAATTTCACTTTGCTTTAAGTTCTTAATTAGAAACGTAATAATGTACTTGTGGTGTAAAATTAAATTCCCCAAAGAAGAATTAAAAAATATATCCAATATATTAAAAACTTCATTTTAAACAATTTTACAGCCCAAAAGATTCCATATTCCGCACAGATAGAATTAACTTTACGTTGTAATGGTAGGTGTTCATTTTGCTCAATTCATTCTTTGCCCGAATCTATTTTAGGTACGGATATGACTACAGAACAAATAAAATATCTTATTGACGAGCTTGCAAACTTAGGAGTACTTGCCCTTTCTTTTACAGGGGGAGAACCAACTTTAAGAAAAGATCTTCCAGAATTAATATATTATACTGGAGTAGAACATGGTTTTGTGAATGGAATGGCAACTAATGGATACTTATTACCAAAATTATTTAAAGAACATAAAATTGAAGGATTAGACTTTATTCTAATCTCACTAGATTACCCCACTGCGGAACTTCATGATAAAATGCGAGGACTTAAGACATTTGATAGAATTATTGAATCCATTTACTTAGCAAATAAACTCGATATCAAAGTCATTATTAGTACGGTAGTTATGAAAGATAATATTCATCTTATGGATGATATTTGCAAATTAGCTGAAAAACTAGGTTGTTCACTTGAGATATACCCATGCGAAGATATCATCAGAGATTATCCTGATAAAAGTTATCATATCAAAGATATTCAAGATATGATACCTGATATATCTATTTGGGGGAATCAAATTCGAATTTTAAGAAAAAAATATCATAATATTTTAACAGACCCAGTTAGCATTGAAGTAGTTGAGAAAGGTTTTGGAGGGTATCCGCAATATAATCAAAAAATATTGCGTTGTCATGTAGCTGAAGCTTATATATTCATAAGTCATGATGGGTTTATTAGTTATCCTTGTAAAATTCACCCTATAAAAAGATTTAATGCTTTAAAATATCCAATATCAACAATTTATAATTCTCATGAAGTAAAAGAAATAATGAAAATGCATGATAATTATCGTTTCTGTGATAATTGTCGCTTAGGATGTGCTATAGCATCATCAATACCGACTCGTTGGAAAACACTTTATGCTAAATATATTAAAGGATTTATAGATGGGGGCTTAAGATAAAAAAGAGTAATTACTCAATATTATTTTTTCATCACTATTTTAGCCTTGATTTAAAAGAAAAATCAATTCATAAAATTTATTTTTAAATACATTTTTCCTAATATAGTGATAGGATAATGTCAAATGTAGCAATTTATATTCAAATTCTGTTCGTAACTATTGGAATGCTCATATTAGGGATAATCCTTAATTATTTTTTAGGATTAAGAAAAGAAGCTCAAAGAGAAATGAGGAAAAAGGCATTGAATCTGCAAGAACGTATGAGAAACGCTCAACTTTTAGGTGATTATCAATTAATGGCACAAACACAACAAGAATCAATTCAGTTTATGAAACAGATAATGAAAAAACAATTAATTCCAATGTGTATTAGATGTATAATTTTTCTTGGTATTTTTGGAGTTCTTGGAATTTTTTATTCAAACTATACCTCTGGACTATTACCCTTTCCACTTCTAATTTTTGGTAGTGGTTGGATTGCTATTTACATTATCTTCTCAATTAGTATTTCTTTGATAATATATGGAGTAAAAAGAATATATAGAAAAATTACTGGGAAAGGGACAAAAACACAGAGTTATTTAAAAGAAATCATGGGAATGATTTCTTCTCCTCAACAAAGCAACGAACTTCCTTTTCAGATTTCTTCTAACACACAGAATGATTAT
>JAUWHL010000210.1 GCA_030605895.1 Promethearchaeota archaeon
CATTTTTTATGAAAGAACTTTCAAAATCTTTAAATCAAGTTTGCGATATCGAAATTAAAATTCCCGTTAATGGGGAAGAAATCCTTCCTGGAATTGCTTATCTTAGTCCAGGAGGAAAACATATGAAGGTTATACAAAGAAATAATAAACCATGTATAAAAACCTTTAAAGGAGAGCCTGTAAATTATTGTATGCCTTCGGTTGATGTATTATTTTTATCCGCAGCAGAAATATATAAAAATCAAATACTAGGAATCTTACTAACCGGTTTAGGAAATGATGGTGCTGCCGGCTTAGAAGCAATTAAGAATGGGGGTGGCAACACAATTGCAGAATCGGAAGAAACTTGTGTTGTATATGGGATGCCTAAAGCAGCTGTAAAAAGAAACGCTGCGAGAATGGTGGTTCCAAATTATAAAGTTAAAGATTTTATGTTAAAATTTGCAAGAAAACATGCGTTTACTTAAATAAATAAGAATTTAATAAATCAAATACAAGGTGAACACAATAGTGACCGGTGGGCGTGTTGAAAAAATCGATAGAAAAGATGAAATTTTCTTACCCATAGGTCATTATGCTATATTTAATTGCAAAAACAACCCTAATAAAATTCAACCAAAAATATCAATATATGGATTGGGTTCTTGTATAGCTCTAATTCTTTTTGATTACAAAAATAATGTAAGTGGAATGTCTCATATATTACTTCCTAAATCTCGTCAAAATAAAACAATAAATTTTCCTCATAAATATGCTAATCTCTCTGTAAAATTATTAATTCAAGAATTAATAAATCATGGAGCCATGAGGAAAAATATAAAAGCAATTATTGTTGGAGGTTCAAAAATTTTTGATTTAGATGAGAATTTTATGGGGATTGATAACACTAAAGCAATTAAACAAGAATTAGAAAAATTAGAAATCAAAATTATAGGAGAAAATACAGGGGGATCTGAAGGGAGAGTTGTTATATTTGACACTAACGATTTCTCCGTGTACGTTAAATCAACAAGAGAAAAAGATTTTAAAAAATTACATGGTTAAAAATAAAACATTATAAAATTTGAAGAGGAATCAAAGAGGAGTAGAATATATATGAATAACTCAGTAAATATAAAATTAACACAAGATCAATTAGATATGTTAAAAGAACTTGGTAATATAGGGTCTGGTCATGCTATAACAGCACTTTCAAAATTGGTTAGTAATAAAATTGAAGTATCATTGACATCGGCAGATATTATTCCTTTTTGGAAAGTTCCTGAATTATTTGATGATCCTTCTATTGATATGGTAGGAATCTATTCTAATATTCCTTTTAATTCAGACTTAGCAATTATCCAGATATTTACAAAAGAGTCAATAATTAGTCTAATCAATATTCTAGCTGACGATGATAGAATCGCTGTTGAAGATTTAAAAAACATTGATGATTTGGACGATTTTTCTTGTAGCATTATAAATGAAATAGGTAATATCTTATCTGGTCATTATGCAAATGCCATCGCGGATTTACTATCAATTAAATTGATTCCAAATGTTCCTAAAATAGCAATAGATACTATAAATGCCATCTTAGATGGTATCATCGCTAAATATGCTCAAATATCAGATTATATGATTTTAATAAATACAAAATTAAAAGTTTCAGATATAAATATAGAAGGGACAATTTGTCTTATCCCATCTATAAGTATCTTAAAGAGCATTTTTAAGATTTTAAACTTAAAATATGATCTCAATCTTTAAATGAGATAATTTAAATTAAAAACAGCACAAAAAGAGGAATAATATATGTCAAAAGTATCCGAGTTAGAAGAATTATTAGCTAAATTACTAGAAGAAGCGCAAAATCTCTTAGCTGCTTTAGTGGTTGATCTAGATGGTTTAATAATAGCTCGATCTTCAGTAAAAGGATTTGATGAAGAATTAATTGGAGCAATTATGGCAATCTTAGATCAAACCATAAAAAAGATCAAGAGGTATGCAGAAACGTCATTCGGAAGTGGTACTTTTGATACTAATGATTTTCAATTGTTTTATATGGAATTAGGAAATAATGTTCCCGCAATTTTCGTCTTAGTCGGCACTCACTATTTAAATATTGATCAATTCATTCCATATGCATATATAGTAGCAGAAAAGATCTCATCAATTTTAAGTAATCATGACACCTCATTACAAATTCCAAAATTGGATAATGAAGGGGATCTAATTCTCCCTGCTGAGGAATACAATAAAAATAATGTAAGAAAGATAACACTTGTGGGATCTGAAGCGGTGGGAAAAACAAAATTAGCTAGAATGTATTGTGGGGCCAATTTTAAAGAAAATGGGGTTTACAAACCTACGATTGGGATATCTATTAATGAGAAAAAATTACAAGTCGCAAGGAATTTTAACATAACATTATATCTCCTTGATTTAAATGGCTTGAAAAGCTTCGTAAAAATTCGTAAATTCTATTATAAATATTCGGATGCTGTTTTGGTACTATTTGATTATACAAAAATTAATACGTTTGAAAGAATAACTGATTGGATTGAAGAATCCCAACACTTTTTAAAAAATAAAACAATTCCAATTATTCTTATTGGAAATAAAATAGACAAAATCGAAGATCGTGAAGAGATTAAATCAAAGGCTTTTAAATTAGCAGAACAATATAATTTTCCTTTTTTTGAAACATCTGCAATTACAGGAGAAGGAATTGATGAATTATTTACTTATCTAATATCAAATCTTTTTTAGCTTTTAGTAACATATAAATTTCCTCACTTTACTATTTATAAGAATAATTAATTAAGTACAAATAGGAGTTTTATTTGACGATTGATGTAGTTATTGCTGATGACAGCGCTTACTTAAGAAAAAGTATATCAGATATACTTAAAGAACATGATTTAATAAATATTGTTGACACTGCAAAGGATGGAAAGGAAGCAGTTAATTTTGTTAAAAAATACAGCCCAGATGTCTTAGTTTTAGACTTAGTAATGCCAAAAATGAACGGATTAGACGCATTCAAAATAATTATGGAAGAACATCCTACTCCTACGGTCATACTTTCAGCTATTAGCCCAAAAAATTTAGATTCCTCCATTCAAGCACTTTTAATGGGTGCTTTTGATTATATTATAAAACCAGGAGGAATTGGAGCAAAAGATTTACCAAGGTTTCGTGAAGAAGTACTTGCTAAAGTATTATTAGCCTCACAATCTCAAATTAAAAGAATTTTCAGGAAGGAAGAAAGTCTAATAAAAAAAGGTATATCTATTCGGCAAGAAATGGTTAATCGAATTTTTGATTTTGGGCAATACCTTAATAGATTAACACCTATTCAAGAAATTGAGGAAGACCAGGAATATGATACTTTTGAAATAATGAAAGTTAAAGCAATCCTCAAGGAAGAAATTAAACCGGAAGCAGTAAATGAGACTTCAAGTGAAAAAGTCACTAAACTAACAATTAGCACATCAGAAACATTGAAAAAAAAGAAAGAAATAACTTCTAGAAAATCTATACAGCAAAAAACAAAACCAAAAGCGCAAACTAAAAAGAAAAAAACTGTTTATGCTCCTGATCTTACCCCTATCAGAGGTGCTACAATAACTTCAAATGTAATTGTCATGGGTGCTAGTGTTGGAGGTCCTAGAACAATCACTACAATATTAAAAGAAATTCCAAGAGGTATTAATGCCCCAATTTTAATCGTTCAGCATTTATCTTCTCATTTTATGGACGCATTTGCCGATAATTTAGATTTGGAATGCAATCTAAAAATAAAAGTAGCAAAAAATGGCGAATATCTTAAATCAGGTCAAGTTTATATTGCACCCGGAGATAGGCATATGGAAATTACTATAGAAAATAAAAATCCTTCAATTAAGATTTATAAAGGAACTCCAGTCAACTTTTGCATGCCTTCTATAGATGTCCTGTTTTTTTCAGCTGCAAAAGTATATAGAAATCGTGCTATGGGAATAATTCTAACTGGGATGGGTTCAGATGGCGTAGAAGGGTTAGGTGCAATTAAAAGGGTAGGCGGAAAAACAATCGCAGAAGCAGAGGAAACGTGTATACTATTTGCTATGCCCAAATTCGCAACAGAGAAAGGCTTTGCTAAGCTGGTTTTACCAAATTTCACGATCGCTGAGAAGATAGTTGAATTCGCTAAGTAGAAAAAACTCCCCTCTAAATGGAATTAGATATTCTCGTTTTTTATCACACTT
>JAUWHL010000111.1 GCA_030605895.1 Promethearchaeota archaeon
TAATGCCATTTAATTATGTTATGATATACTTAGGATTTTGCGTGCCTCACCTGGAGTAGCAATTGCTCTACCCAATTCTTTTGAGATTCTTACAACTTTCTCGACTAGTTCTCCATTCGATTTTGCTAATACTCCTTTAGAGAGATAAACATTATCTTCAAAACCTACTCTAGCATGCCCTCCCATTATAATAGATAAAGTAACCATAGGAAACTCATGCCTTCCAACTGCACCAACACTAAATGTGGAATTTTCTGGTATACTATTCACTAAAAAATTTAAATCTCTTATTGATGCAGATATCCCACCAATGACTCCTAACATGAAATTAAAGTGCATCGGATCTTTGATATATCCTTTATTATGTAATCTTAATGCCATATCTATCATTCCCTTATCAAAGCATTCCAGTTCATATTTTATCCCTCTTTTATTCATCTCTTCAGCAAAATAAATTATTGTATTTTCTGTATTAACAAAAATTTCATCTCCACCAAAATTCATTGTTCCACAATCAAGTGTAGCCATTTCGGGTGGAGGTTCTAAATAAATTGGTTGAAGTCTTTCTTCATTCGTCATACCTACAACTCCACCAGTAGAAGGTTGAATAATAATATCTGAGCATTTTTTTTTAATTTCTTCGATACATGCTCTAAACCTCTCTTTATTTTGAGTAGGCGTTCCATTATCTTCTCTAACATGCAAATGAATTATACTAGCTCCAGCATTATAAGCAGATTCTGCTTCCTTTCCTATTTCTTTAACAGTGTAAGGAAGATTTGGATTCTTTTCCTTTGTGACTTCAGCTCCACATATAGCAGCAGTTATAATCAATTTTTCCATAAGAAATCCCTAATATTATTTAAATGAATTGAAATAATTAAATTAAAAATTTTATAATGAAATTATTAATAAAGAAATTCTTCCTACTTTTTATATAATTCAGGTTTATTGTGGTATTTCAGATCTTATCCTAATTTGATTAGGTTCTATTATAATTATTTTCCCTGATGTTTCTTCTAAGGGAAACCTTATTAAAAATTTCTCAAATAATTCTTTTACAGCATTCTTACCTTGCTTTTTGGATCTCAATATCATAATTCTATAAAAATTATCAATAGGATTAATGAAGTCCGCGTTTAATGTAGTTAAAATTCTTTTTTCTTCATAACATTTTAAATTCAAATTCTTGTCATCGATACCTGAAATATTTTCATGAAAAACAGAATCTACTTCATGTTGTCCAACATTCTCAATTACAGTTTTCAAAACCCAAGGTGCATTTTCATCTAATTTGAATTTCACTTTATTATCCCTGGTTTTCAATCAATGGAAGTATTTCTTCTCTAGCGAGCATTGCTCCGTATTGAAGAGCTGCTTGAATATGTTCCTTTTTTAATGATGGATAATTTTCTAGGATTTCATCATCTGACATTCCTTCTGCTAAACAATCTAAAATTATAGAAACAAACACTCTAGTACCCTTAATACAAGCTTTCCCGTGACATACTTTTGGATCAAATGTAATATTTTCTTTCCAAATCATTAAACTCACTATGATAATAGGTAATTTTAAGTTATATATTTTTAATTTTTATTATTTTTCTAAGTAATAAATGAGAGTATTTTTAAATCTATAAATTAATCTCATTTTTAAAGATTTTAAATCTTACTCCGACTAAAATCGTGATTATCCCATTCTTAAAAATGTCGGATTTCGCGAATATTCTGGTAAAAGGATCTGAAACCCATCTTCTTTCGCAATTTCAGGAAATATTGAATAAAAATCAACGCCTTTTGTCATTGTAAAGACGCGAGTTTTCCCAATCATGTCAGGCCTTCCAAGCTTGTAAGCCGTATTAATTTTGAGAAGATCTAATATCAAAATTAAATAACGATGCTTTGAAACCATTTCTAACCCACGCACGTTTGCTCGTCTAGCGTGATATACGACTATATTATGAGAAAATTGGCGCTCAATTTCAGATCTAATATTCATCATTAGGATTAAATCTTCCTTTGTCCAATCAGAAGGAATAAAATCCATGTTAACGTAGAAATTATCATTGAGTTTCATTATATTTTGATTTTTTATGGACTTTTTTGAATTTATCAAAGGAATTGTACCCATTTCAAAAATCCACTTTAAGATCTCGATTGAGTATGGACCAGCGTCAGCTAGGATTATCAACGGGCTCTCGAAACCTAAAGCAAAAAAATGCTTAAATGTCTCTTTAAAAACCGTATGTTCGCTTGTATTGCCCGAAAATAACTCACAATAGATTGGAACGGAACGATTGCCGCAATAAGCGTAAATTGTAGACACTTTATATCCCACACCATAGCTTTTTCCTTGATGTCTACAAAATCCCGCATCTGGATCGTTATAAGAACCTTTTTCTTTGTTTAATTGATCGCTACTATTAGAATGAACGAATTGTGCATCCCAAATCAGTATCCTATTTTTTACTATCTTAAACTCGTATGTCTCTTCAAGTAAATCAAGGAAAAACTGCCTTAATGTTTCTAAGGGAATGGCTCTTAATGCATGGCTTACTATAGATACATCAGGAAAGTAGGATGGGTCGTGAAGTACGGTTTTAAGGTAATTAGCTTGAAAATATCTAATTGCATTCATGTAGGACGTGTAATTATCAATTCCTATGTGAATGCGGGACAGTTCAATAATGATTATATCGTGTAAGAATCGCTCTCTAAAAGAAATCCCTTTTGCTTCTAATTTTCCTTGTAAATCATCAAAATAAGTGAAATTATTACAATTTATGATGTGTTCAAAAAAGCCGGTAAAGCCAGAAAGTGCTTTCAGCATCAGTTTTTCAACCTGACTAATTCCCTTATAAGTTATCTCTGACTCGGGTACAATCACTACATCTCGAAATCTCCTAAGATAATGAGGTTTAATCGCTGATAAATCACCCTTTTTAATAAAATGGTCAATCTTATAGAATAATTTTGTAATATCCTTCTTTCTACCGCGCTTTTGCTTTGGTTTTCGAGGGACGCTATTTATGAGTTTCATCGCTGTCCTGTAATCTTTCGGGATTCTCATCACAAATATCTGTTTTTCTATCTTAAATATATAATCTGTAATTTGCATTTGGGCAAATGAATTACTTTTTTTATATTTTATAACAATCAATTGATTTCCTCGATGTTTTATGATTAATAATCTTAAACCCAATTTAAATGTTTTGGTTCATTTAATGACTACTATCTATAATTTTCACTGATTATAAAACCTAATTCATTCTATGAAATCAAATTCTAAAAGAACTAATACGAAACTATTAACATTTATTAGATTTCACATTAATTCGAAGCTAGTTTTTCCATTTTTGCGACAAAATTTAAATTAAGATATCTAGAAATTTAGTCGGAATAAGATTTAAAATCTTTAAAAATGAGATTAATTTATAGATTTAAAAATACTCTCTATTGAATAATGAAATTATTTTTAAAATTAATATATAACTACTTAAGTCAATAAATGTAACTATACTCTGATAATGAAAATTGCTCTGACTTTCGATATTGAAAGAGACATTCCTAACGTTTTAAATACTTATTATGGAGTGAAAATTGGTTTAATAAAAATACTGCAACTATTAGAGAATTTTAATATCAAAGGGACTTTTTTTTGTACAGGAACAGTTGCTGATCAACAACCATGGGCTATAAGTTTAATAGAGAATAAAGGACATGAAATAGCTTGCCATAGTTCAAATCATGAACGATTATACAAATTAACATTTGAAGAATGTAAAGAAATCATCTCTACTAATAAAAA
>JAUWHL010000138.1 GCA_030605895.1 Promethearchaeota archaeon
ATCTCTTCAAAATTGGTTATTATTTCGAGTTTTTTTTCATCTAGTAAACCAATTGTACTAATTGTTATTAAATCAGTAGATAAATTTTTTTTAATTGCTGTTAAAATCCCCATAATCGCCATAAATCGCTTTGAAAGGTAGGGTTTTTCGGTCTCCAGAATCTTAGTAATTTGGTTATGATAATCGGGATTGTCAAAATGTCCAACCACATTTTGTGTTTGTGTTATTAAGTCATATATCTCATCTTCAGGAATATCCGATAAATCCCTAACTTCAGATTTTTCTTTTAATTTTTCATATTCCGCTAAAATATTATTAATTTCGTTTAGTAATTTTACTTTAATCTTATTTTGATTTTCGATCTTTATTACCCTTCAAAACGAATTATATCACTACTGACATATTTAATATATTGATTAGTTCTTATAATTGTTTTTTGATAAAATCTTGCCTTAATTGGTAATTTTTACAATTATAAATTTTTTTCTAATTTTCAATTTAAAATGACAAATCTAAAATCGTTCTTGATATTATAAATTTAACTCAGAATAAATATTAATATTATAATTTATCAATTTCATACATTATTTTACCCTTTTCTTTATCTTTTAGAAATTTTTTTGCTTCTATGTAAGTTGTTATGCTGTAGCAACCTAAATATTCTCGAATCATTCGGGAAAAACCTCGATTATTGATTTTATGTTTTTTTCTGATTTCTTTTGCGAGCAGTCCACTCTTGATATCCGAGAGAAAGATGCATTAGAGACTTATGATAAAGTAATTAATCTTAATCTTGATAAGACTTATGATGAAGTAGTTGCTATTGGTGCTCTTTATAATTCAGATGCATGGTATAATAAAGCTGGAATAGAATCTATGCGAAAGAATAAGAAACAAGCATATCATTATTTTCTATTATATCCTCTGGTTTAATACTAAGATTAAGCATTAATTTCTTAAATTTCAATTGAGTAATTCTTGAATGTGTCTCTGAGCTTAAAATTTTCGAGTCTAACGCATTTGATAGCAGTTCTCTTATTTCTATAACGCTTGATAATTTGGATATTACTCTATTTCTTTGAAATTCTCCATAAAAAATATTAAAGAGATTCGCAGATTGCTCTAAAACTTCCATATTTCCTTCATTTCTTATTGATTTAAAGTATTCCAAAAGTTCAATTTCGATTGGAGTCCATTCTTTTTCTGTTTTAAACATAGCGAATGCTTTTTCATAAAACAATTTCTTCTTTAAAACATCATTCTCGATTTTATCCATGAAAGTGTCTATCAACCTTATCCAAAAGGTTTCATCACCCAAATTCTTGCCATAAGAGTATCTAATACAATCTTTAAGTTCAAGATATTCACCGTAATTAAAATATAAAATTCCATTAACCCGATATTTTTCTAAAATTTTATCGTATTTCCTTTTTTCCTCTATTTCGGTTATTTCATCATAACTGATTGGTTCATCTACGGCTTTAATGATAGTCTTTATATCAATATTCGCACTTTTGATGGATTTCTTAATATCTTCAATATTATTTATATTCGCTTTTATTCTCCTTGCATCAGATTCTTTTTTGTTTTTGTTATAAAGCTCCTCAATTTTGGGCTTTAATTGTTTTGCTTTTATTAATGCTTGTATAATGTATTTCTTAAAAGCATCAGTCTCGTCGTATAAACCATTATCACTTTTCATTAAATTAAATTTTCTCGTAGAGGGGCAAAGGTTTTCAATGCCATAAATATCAAAGTCATTATCTAAATTATATTTCTCTTTCCATTTTTCAAATTCGTCTGGCTCTCTTGGATTATATAAGACTCGTTCTGGAATAATATGATCTATTTCAATATCCTCAAATGATATCGGTATACCCTCATAACCACTTTTTTTACCGTGAGCAAACCAAATAGCATATCTTAAAAATTGAGGGATATTTTGTCTAGACATTTTTTAATATCTTAAATTATATAATTTTTTTTTACGTTTTAAAATTCTATGATTTGTAACGCAATTTAGTTATTTAAATAAAAGAGGTTTAAGGATTAATAATTGTAATGTAATATTATAAGAAAATCTAACTATATATCAGAAGGCATCAGACCAGATTTACATCAATAATGAGTTGATTATATTTTTATATAAATTAAAATAATTAAACCGAGATTTCTAGTGCAGCGGGAAAGACAGCTTCCCAAAGTATCGCAGGGATCTCTCAGAGTTTACTTTCTAAGGAGCCTTCCTTCTCCAGTAATCTCGAAATTTTCAGCTTCTTCTCCTTCACTATAAGGAGTATCACCTTTTATTCCTTCTTTCTTATATTTTTCAATAAATTGAATCCTTTAGCACATTAAAATCTTGTTTTTCATTCATTTTTGTCTCAATTAATTCATCATTTCATTCTTAATAAAAATATTATATTTATCTTGGATCATATGGAACAATAATATTTTTTTAGCTTTTGAATTAAATATTAATTCCAGAACTAGTTATACAGAAAAGTCTAATCTTCCGAATCACTTTAATCTTATTATTTATTTATACTCATAGATAATCAATAAGAATGCGAGAATTTCTATCATGGAATTTACAGATTTGACGAACTTTTTGAAAAAAAAGGGAGTCCGCGACACATTTCAAATTCTTTCTCAATTTAAAAATTACAGAATTGAGAAACGTATTTTTTATAAGAAATTGAACAAATTTAGCTATTATAATGCCTTTTTTAGGGAAAAAAATAAATTGCTGGAGAGAGGAATAATTAATATCAAAAAAAAGGAAGGCAAGACTTTTATAAGCTTGACTAAGAAAGGTATCACACTATTAAATAAATTGAAAGAATTAAATAATTTAATAAAATCCTAGTGCACAAGTATAAGCTTTGCTTAAATAATATGAGCCGACATTTATGTTAGATTATAATGATAATCTTGAGATAATATTTTTTGTTATCTCTACCCATTCCTTTATAATTCTTTCATCAATTCTACCATAAATCACAAAGAAGACATGACCATAAATATTTCTCTTAGCATGGAGAAACTTTATCGCGAAATAATCTTCTTTAGACGTTATGCTTGGTTCTTTTTTACAAAGCAATCGTAAAGAATCTCATCTTTATGGCAAATATTATTCAAACCTAGTAAATTAATTTGGTCTTCTTTTTTTACTTTACTATTATCTTAAAATAAACTTCCTTGATGCGCTCCGTGTTTTTCTTTTCTACCTGAATCACGCAAATAAAAGGTTTTCTATCAGCTTTATTATTTAAATTTTTCCATTTTTTCTTCAAATAACGTGCTGCCCCTATCGTGCCGAATGGAGTAATGCCAGCTATAAGGAAAGCAAAATCACGTTTACTAGACTTACTCTCTATTTTCAATATCAGACCGTAATCCTCTGTTTGAGTACTAATAAAATCATCTACGCCATTTACTCGTAACAGCTGATGATATTGATCTTTTGATGTTTTAACCCAACTCACAACTGATTGATCGACATCTTCCATCAAAAGCTTTGCTTTTGAATTGGATAGGGGTGAACCAATGCAAATAAGACACATATCCACATCATCCAGCGAGTCCTCTCTTGTAATTGGTTCTATGGCCTGTGGGGTTAAAGGTTCAAGTAAAGATGTCAAACATGCAGCTGCTTGGATGTCCGCTACGGCAATAACATCTAATCCTTCCCTTGGATAAAGCACGGGTATTATTAATTTAATTCGGTCTGGATTGTTTGCACTTTTCCCGAAGAATTGTTTTAAACGCCGTTTATTCAATTGATCTTTAATCGACCTTAATCTACCCAGAATATATGCTCCAATACTTATTATAATGCTAATAACAATTATAAGTTGCTCAATCAATCCTAACGTTGGTCTAGAATAACTATAATATATTTGAAAAACAACGGTAATAGTAATAATGATAACAATTACAGTAGATTGAATTATTACAGACCAAGGAATACTTATTTTTCTTGGAATTTCTTTATCTTCTAAATAATCTTCTAAATAATCGCTTGGATTTGCTTGATTGAATTCTCTTAAACATTCATTTAATGATTGATCTTTCGTTTTTATATATTCAAAGGTAAAACTAAATGGAATAAACTGATTAATTTTATCTGGAGTAGCTTGAGTAGTGGATTTTCTAAGTAGTACCTGTATATAATTACCATAATTGTCTGTTTTTTCTATTCGATAATTCAATTTAATTTGGAAAAAGATAAGATAAAGGATAACTAAGATAATTGGAATGAACAAATAAAACCAAAAAGTAATAATCGCTTGTGTGAAGACTGCTGCTATAAGCGTAATGATTGCACCTAACGATATACCTGTAGTAGTATATAATGTTGTTTTAAGACTATTTCTATAATCCATAGCTCGATTATATTCATTTATCAATAATTGTTCATATGTACTAGAAATTAAAAAACACCAAGAACCAGATGTAATTAAGATTTCATATAAATATATTTACAATAATGTTACAATAATATAAATATTTTCAATAATCATTTTAACAAACTGAATTTATTTAGATCTTGAAAATCTATGAACCAAAATAAAGCTACTGCCTGAGGTAAAAGAAAAAATATTTATATCTATATGGATTCTCTTAATCCAAAAGTTAATATCAATTAAAGATTAAGCACGGAACTTTACAGTATCCGAAATTATTGATGTGGGTGTAAATTTTTGCATAGGATTTAATTCAAGTGTAACATATACTTCTTCCTGTAACCAATCTCTATCCACCTTATCCTTTTTTATTTTCACTTCAAATGTTTCTTCTAAATCCTTTGGATCAATTATCCGTTGTATTTTCGTAATAAAATCGTCGGGTGAAAATGTATCATGTTCGAAAAAATTCATAGTTAACATCCATTTGATAATCTTTTCATGCTCTTCGAATTTTATTTCTGTATTTACACTAAATTCAATATAATCTTCATCCTCATCAACATTAACAAATAATTTAGCTTTTTCAAATAATACCATCTTTTAATTACCTTATATATAATAAATTCTGCGAATTTCTACAATTTTGTATATAATAATTAATTTGGTTACTTAGTATAAAAAAATAATCATATTTTATCTAAGTTAATAGAATTCAAATTCTTAAGGAAGTCAAATTTATTTAAATGTTCTTGTT
>JAUWHL010000146.1 GCA_030605895.1 Promethearchaeota archaeon
GTTCCTATTTACTATCGAAGAAGGGGTTTGTTAACAATGCTGATTTAATAATTATAGCTGAACCTACTAATTTAAATATTGGAGTTGCTGGAAAAGGGTTATTGTGGGCGACTATACAGGTTACTGGGAAATCAGCTCACGGATCTATGCCTCAAGAGGGACATAATGCTATAGAAGGAGTCCTTAAAATTATTCCTCAAATATATAATTGCTTAGAAGATAAATCTAATAAAATTCTCGGAAGATCTACAATAAATATTGGAAAAATTCATGGAGGCACTAAAATAAATATCGTTCCTGATTATGCTGAAATTGAAATTGATTTTAGATTAATCCCAGAAGAAGAACATGAAAAAGTAATCAAGAATTTGAGAAAAATTGAATTAGATCCTTATTTCATAGATGTTAATATTACAAACACCTTGCAATCATTATTAACTGATATAAATCATCCATTTATCCAAAATTTAAAAAATATAACTAATTCTGAATTTATAGGTTTACCTTATGCAACCGATGCTTGCGTATATATTACTTCAAAAAGTTTTATCCCCTTCGTTATATTTGGTCCTGGAGATCCAAATATTGTTCATAAACCAAATGAGTGGGTTCAATTAGAACAAGTTTATAAGGCAACAGAGTTCTTAATTGATGCGCTAACAAAGACTTATTTAAAATAAGATTGTATTTTTATAATTTTTGAATAAATTTTTCAATCCTGTTCATGGCTTCTTTAATTTTTTCAATTTCAGTTGCATAGGATATCCTTATCATGTGATCAGAAAATGAACCAAAAATTCCCCCCGGAACCACTGCAACCGCTTGCTCTTTCATAAGTTTTTTTGAAAATTCTTTACCGGTTAAATTAAAATTTTTTATTGAAGGCATAACATAAAAAGCTCCATGTGGTTTTACAAGATCAAAGCCAATCTCATTTAATCTACTGTAAATTAAATTTCTCCTGTTATCAAAACTCTTCCAAACTTCCTCGAAAAAGCCAGTACCCATTTTTAACGCTTCAATGAATCCATATTGGGCAGCATGATTTGCTCCTGCAACTGTATATTGATGAAATTTTTCCATTAAGTCTATGATTTCTTTTGAAGCAACAGCATAACCAATTCTAAATCCAGTGGCAGAAAAAAGCTTTGACATTGCATTTACCGTGATAGTTCTTTCAAACATACCATCTAGGGAGGCTGGACTTACATGTTTTAATCCATCGTAAATGTAGTTTTCATAAACTTCATCAGTGATTAAGTATAAATCATTTTCAATGATAATATCCACCATTTCTTTCAATTCAGTTTGAGTTAGAACATGACCAGTAGGGTTATTTGGAGTATTTATTAAAATTGCCTTAGTCTTACTTGTAATTGCATTTCGTATTCCTTCGATATTAGGACTAAAATCTTTTTTACGTTCGATTTCTATTACTTTAACACCAAAAAATAATGCACAATAGAAGTAAGAAAGAAAATTCGGTGAAGAAATAATCATCTCATCGCCAGGATTAAAAATTGTTGCAAATGCTAAAGTAATTGCTTGACTGCCTCCATTTGTTACAATGATATTATCTTTCCAATTGGCATTGATGTTATTAAAATTATTGACTTTTTTCTCTAACAATTCTAATAACTCTGGAACTCCTCTTGTAGGAGCATACATAGTAATTTTGTTTTTTAACGCATTAATATTTCCCTGTATTGCTGGTTCAGGTGTTATAAAATCTGGTTGTCCAATGCCTAGACTAATAACATCTGAACGACCTAAGGCAAGATCAAACAACTCTCTAATAGCAGATTTTGGAGCTTTAGCTATTCTCTGAGAAGTCTCTTTCATGATTAATTATCTTATTTTTAATATTTTAAAAAGTCAGCTTGTTAATATACTGATACAAAAAAGAGTTTTTTCAGATTATTAAAATTTTTTAAATATTTACACCATGATTTCTTAAAATTTGATTCACTAAAAGAGAAAATGCTTCTTCAATGTTTTCTCCGATTTTTGCTGATGTTTCTATAAAATGGCTAGCCTTGATTTTTGTAGCCAATTCTTTTCCTCTTTCTGTAGGTATTACTAACTGATCTTTTAAATCAGTTTTGTTGCCAATTAATATAAACGCTCCCTTTTTTTTTACATGTTTTTTGTAATCTTTTAACCATTTATTATTAATATTATCTAAGGTATGATAACGTGTGACATCATAAACAAGAAGAGCGCCTTCACACCCTTGAAAGTACATACTACGAACTACGCGATACTTTTCTTGCCCGGCTAAATCCCACATGATCAATCTAACTTTTGTGTTATCCAGATTTACATCCTTACGGACAATATTTGCACCAAGCGTAGCACGATAGTCTTCAGAAAAAGAATTTTCTACAAAACGATTTATCAATGATGTTTTGCCTACTGCGGCATCTCCAATAATCACTATTTTAAAAACGAATTCTCGCAATTCTCTAGTTTCTTCTTCTAAAGTCATTATGCAATTAATAATTTTGTTGTATGTCTATTTAATACTTTATTTCTAATTTTTTTTAGAAATTTTTTTATTATTATAGAAGGATTTTTATTATTATCTTTGTTGTTAAATTATTTAAAATTTCTTTTAATTTTTAATTTAATAACAAAATTATTGTGATTTGGATCGTTTGCATCTTGTTTCTTCATTTCATAAATAACAAGATGTTCTGAAGGTAACGATTTTTGTAAAGAATGAACTAAGAATCCTTCAATTAAATCACAAGGAACTCCAATTTCAGAACAAAATATACATCTATCTACTTGAACTGTTATTTCATTTGTGTTATTTTCAATAATTTTTACTTTCCAATCTGTAATAATCATATTATTGATTTCATCAATTATCCCTTCAAAGCTTATTCCGAATGGGAATAGATATAGTGAAAGTTTCTTGCCAATCTCAAAAAGAAGTATAGATGAATCATACAACAAACAATTTTGAGCAGCAATGATTTTCTTGAAAGAAAAGAAATCTATTGATTCATTAGGATTTTTATCTCTTATGTCCTTTAAATGCATCATCTCTGCTTCTCTTAAAATAGATTTCATTCCATCATAATCAAGTATATCATGGTATGCTTGGAGAAGTGCTACAACCACCCTATTTTTTACAAATCCCTTATAATCTCCAATCATTTCTGTTTAAATCGATAAGTTCCTTTATAAAATTATATTATTTTATTATTCTGATTCGAATTTAACTCCACTTTTTTCTAATATATACAAAACTATTTTTTTAAATGCCTTCTCAACATTTTCACCGTACTTTGCACTTGTTTCAATAAAATCAGCCGCATTAATCTTTTGAGATAATGATTTTCCTACTTCGGATGATACTTTAATTGAATCTTTTAAATCTATTTTGTTACCAATCAAAACAAATACTCCATCTGGTTTGCCAAAATTTTTAAAATCCTCAAGCCATTTTGAGGTCAAATTCTCAAATGTTGCATAACGTGTCATATCATAAACAAGTAATGCGCCGGAGCATCCCTGAAAAAACATCTTACGCGTTAATTCATATTTAGCTTGTCCGGCGATATCCCACAAGAGTAGACGGATTTTGGAATTAATTTCTTCGATTCTTATGTCTTTTGTGACGATATTCACCCCAAGAGTTGGTTGGTAATTCTCCTTAAAGGAGCCAGTGATATATTTATCAATTAAGGAGGTTTTCCCTACTGCTGGATCTCCTAATATTGCTAACTTTAAACCAAATTCCCTTTTTTCTGCATCTGACATTTTAAATCATCTATATTTTATATTGATAATAATGATAAATTAAATTCAGGATCATCAATACGTATTAATTCTTGATCAATCTCAATTATACTAACCTCTCCAGTTACAGAAACTATACTTGGTTTGCTTAAATGTCCTCCAATTACACTATAATCACTTTTTCCTAAAGAAACATGCAAGTGAATTATCGGTTCTCCATCTTTATAAGCAATGTTTCCAATACATGAAATCAATTCTACGTATTCATTAAATGTTTCCATCTTGTATTCTTTAGAATCAATAATATAAAAACCAATTGTAAATGTTTTTAGAGCTCCAATACATTTGATGAATCCAGACTTTATATCAAAGTTTTTCACCAATTCAATGATAGAGTCAATTAAATCCTCACCAGGTTCTATTTTTCCAACAATCACTCGTGTAACTTTAGTTTCAAGACTTTTCAATTAAACACCATTATTATCTGATTAACTTAATTAAGATTTTTAAGATATTATCTCTAACTTCTTTAATACTTTAAGTACTAATTTCTTAAACGCATCTTCAACATTATCGCCGTATTTTGCGCTTGTCTCAACAAAATCGGCTGCATTTATCTTATCAGCAAAATTTTTTCCTTTCTCTGTCGACACTACTCTTGAATCATTTAAATCAGTTTTATTTCCAATCAGGATACAAGATAGTTCTCCTTCTGAATACTCATTTAAATCTTTTAGCCATTTAGATTCAATATTGTTAAATGTGACTTCTCTGGTCGTATCATAGACTATAAGTGCCCCCAAAACACCCTGAAAAAACATCTTTCGTGAATCATCATATTTTTCTTGACCAGCAATATCCCAAAGAACTAATCGAATTTGAGCATTTATTTCCTCAATTCTTAATTCTTTAACAACAATATTAACGCCCAAAGTGGGTTTATAGCTTTCTTTAAATTTGTGCTGAATATACATATCTACAAGTGACGTTTTTCCGACAGCTGGGTCGCCTAATAGAACAAATTTAAAAACGACAATCTTTTCTTTTTCTCCTGACATTGTTGTTTTTATAATCCTTTTTAGTTTTTTATAGATAAGATAATTTCATATTTTTTATACTTGAGCTAAAGAATGGTTTTTTATGAGTATGCTACGAATTATCATTTCGTTTAAATTTCGAAAAACTATTTATAGTGAACTTTTATAACCATTATTAGTAGATTAGAATAAGAAATATTATGCCAGAGAAAGTTATAATATCAGAAGTAGAATTATTATTATCTGAACCAGCTCATGTTGATATGAAATGGGTTGGAAATGA
>JAUWHL010000178.1 GCA_030605895.1 Promethearchaeota archaeon
ATAATATTTTCTTTAGACATTTATTTATAACTCCATTTTCTTATGTTTTTAATTAAATTCTTTCAAATTTTACTTTTATTTATCTTTCATAAAATTTGAACTTTAAAAATATAAAGAGAATATGATATTTAAATGTTTTCATAAAGTTTGAAATATGAAAAGATTTAAATTTAAGTTTTGACATATTATTTATCAAGGAGAACTTAAAATTAAATAAGTAAGACAAAAACATCAAATAAAATGAGTCATGACAGAAGAAGAGGAGCATAGTCATCTTTTCGATGCTAAGTTACGTAAATATGAAGAGAAACTTGTAGAAATTCTTTTAGATATTGGTCAGAGTAAGAGAGCCAATCCCAAAATGGCAGCAATCTCCTGTTATTTACTTATTCATGGGAAGTTAACCCAGAAAGAGATAAAAGAATTGACAGGATTTTCAATGGGTACGGTATCAACTTATCTATCGGTCATGACAGGGACAGAACACTTTCAAAAACAACGCATTGACGGTACTCATACCTTTACGTATTCTTTTTCTGGTAAACTTGAAATTCTTACTACAAGAGCGCTTGAGATCGCAGTAAGTAGTTTAAGTTCTATAGAGATTTATCTAAAAAATAAAATTGAAACCTTAAAGAAATTAATTGGACAATCTAAGAAAGGTGCTAAACATCTTTCACAAAGAATTGATGAATTGATTGAAAGTTTTGAAATCTATAAAAAAATATTTTCTTCTGACGGGATTTTATCTGAGGAAATTCAAAAACAATACTCAACAAAATCTTCCGAGCGATCTAAATATGTCCATAATGATGGGAAGGAAATCCGATTTGATGAAGAAGTTTATTTAATTGAGAGTGATATAATAAATCAACTTTTAGCTTCACCAATGTTTTCTACCCGTGACCCTATGTTTATTAAGATTTTAGGATATTTTATGACAAGGAAATATCTCACTCAAGAAACATTAAATGAAATTACTGGATTATCATCTGGGAAAATTTCTGAGGAGGTAAATCAACTTTTAGAGAATAAGCTTATTTATAAAGAAGAGACTTCTCCTAAAGGTAAAATAACCTACGGTGCTGATTCATTAATACTACTCAGATTATCAAGGCATATTATCAATAGAATAGCAAAATGGGGGAAAGAGTTAGAAATTATGAAGTTAGAGTTAGAGAACAATAAGTCTGAATTGGAAAATTTAGAATCCTTTGCTCAGATTTATAAAATCTTTGACTATATTTTGAGCGTTATATCAGAGTATCATGAATATGTTAAAAAAATAGATAGACTAATTGAGTTATATTAGATGCCAATTTAGTTCTAGTTTTGAATATTTTTTTTTGTTTTTTAATAATTACAAAGTTCAAAGAATTTTCTTAGTACGTGATTTAGAAACGACATTTTTTTTTTTTTATACTCTATATATATTATAAATCTTTTTAATTACATAGGTGTAAATATTAACATCTAATTTATTCTGATTAAATTTAAGGGTTAAGTGGTAAAATGGAGATTGAAGTAGATCTTACGGTAGATAATATTATTCCATACCTTATAGACAAAAGCAAAAAGAAATTTGGTTTATTTTCTATTAATTACCTATTAATTAATTGCACAATCAAAGACTTATTGGATTTTATGTGGGAATATGGAATTTCTATTACTGATAAAGAATTTCCTACAAGACTAGAATATATAAAATATATTTTGGTACATCTAACTAATATATATAAAACAACCGATTGGCAAAAAAAATATGATGATCCCTTGGAATATTGTGGAAATGCTATAATAAGTTCAAAAGCTTTCAAGAGGTATATGCATAATTTAGATTTTATCACTAAGCAAGATTTAATTGAAAATTTCGCGGATTATTGTGCTGATCAAGAAATTGTTGTCCATAACACATCTTTAAACTCTAATTCAACTAAAATGGACATGTATTTAACAATTAAAAAATCCAATGTAAAAACAGGAGCCGTATTTGTGATGAATGGTGTTAATATTAACGCAGAAACATATCTAGAAACAAAGGATTCAATAGAAAAAGCTTCAAAAGTTGCAAGTTGGAATATATTTGTAACAACTCCAATTGGTGTTCTTAGAATAGGATTTAGAAAGTTAATTTCTGAGATGACAAGTTTAAATTGTTGGGTTTATGTAATCGATCCCTCACGGAAAATAGTCTATGGTTTAACAAAAGGAAAAAAAAATGATAATTATGATCTTGAAGCCAGGGATAATTTTATAAGAAAACTTCCGAGAGTGCCTATGAGAGCTCCTTCTCAAGTCATAAAGTTATCAGATTATTATTTTGAAGAATCGAACTCGTTTGAATCATTCAATTATAGATTTTTTGATATTTATAATGATCTCGAACATAATAAATTAATACTGAAGGATGAGAAACAACCAAAGTATTCAGAGATATTCAGAGATTTAATAATCATGGAAAAAAAAAGTGGTACTCCTATAATAAACTATGCGAGTGACAATTTCAAAGAACAAGCATTAGTATCAGGGTTTTTAACAGCAATGGATTCATTTGTATCTCATATAGGAGGATCAATAATGGAAGAGATTAATTATAAAGGACTTTATGTTCAAGCCACTTATGGTGAACATATTCATTTAGTGTGCTTTCTCTTTAAACCAGCAGACGCCAGTTTTAAAGAAAGACTTAATTATCTTACGAATTTATTCGAAACAAATTATTATGAACAAATTGAGAAGTTTAAAAAAACCAGTGATACTAATTTGTTTAATCAAAATGAAATATTAACAATTATTAAGGAAGTCCTCGACATTTGATTAGCCTATATTATAAAATTTTAATATGAGCTTAATTCCACTTATTTTATAATATTTACATGCGAGCTAAATTACTTCTTGGCAAGTTCTGAATTTTAGGGTCATTTATATAAGTATCTAAAGTTTTGAGGAACATTTCTTTATCCTCTTTAATATTTGCTGATTCAATTGAACAATAATTAGATATATGGTCGTTGAAAACTTGAGAAGTAACATTTTCACCCAAATTTGCAATTATTTCCCTTTCTTCTTTCAAATTTTCGACGGGGCTTAATAATTTAAACTGTCCAGATTTCCATTCGTCCCAAAGAGGGGTACCTTTTAAAATGTTTAATGTTCGGAATCTAAAAATGGTAGGATTTATTTCAGTTAACACTCTGGCAGTTTCTTTTACATGTTCTTCTGAATATTTATGACTTCCTAAACCCAAAATGATGTATAATGATATTTTTATCCCAGCGTTTAAAATTTTCTTCCCTGCTTTTATCATAGATTCAGCATTAGTCCCTTTTTTCATAATTCTTAAGATAGTATCTGAACCGCTCTCTAATCCCATATAAACAATATCTAATCCAGCATTCGCTAGGGATTTTAATTCTTCATCCGTCTTTCTTAGAATATCTAAAGATTTAGCATAACAACTTACCCGTGGAACATTTCTTAGTTTAACTCTAACGTATTTAATGATCTCAATTAAAAAATCTGTAGGTGCAGACGAAGGATTACCTCCTGCTAAAAATACAGGAAACCCATGATAGTTATTTTTGGCAAATTTATCAATATCTTTTTTTACATCTTCTAAAGAACGTATTGCATAATCTTGAGTAACTCCATACACACCTTTATAAGTTCCACAAAATCTACATTTGTTCCAAGAACATCCCCCTGTTACAGGTATTAAAACTGAATAAGCTTCTACTGGGGGTCTAATTACTATTTGATCAGGTGGTATTTTTATAGTCATATCGATTCATTAAGAGCTTTTATTAAAGATTTTAAACATTCTTGCTTACTATCATTATAAAGGAAAAGAGATTTTTAGATATTTTCATTATAAAATAACAGTATTAAATTGCAGTGAATTTAATTGAATGCTAATTTTAACTCAATTAATATATAAATTAGAAAATGGATATTTAGGAGCATCAGATTGGCGAAAAGATGGGCAGGCAGTTGGATATTAGAAACATTTTTTCAAATTAAATTACTTTTTATTAAAACTTTCTAAAAATTGTGCCGTCATAGTTTCCACTTTTGAGATTCTTAGTAATATTATATGATTATCAACTTTTCAAGCAAAATATTTAAGGTTCTTATAATTTTCTCACTTAAATCTAATTAACAAATAATTATCATTAAAAAATCATAATATGGTAGATTTTTAATAACTATATTAAAGAGAATATAAATCAATGAGCTACGATCAAAAAGATATACGGTTTGGCTTTAAAACCGTAATATGTGGAGCTAGTTCCGTTGGCAAAACTTGTCTTTTCAATCGTTATTGTTTCAATTCATTTAATTTTGATACTTCTCCAACAATAGGAATCAATTTTCATTCAGTTTATCTAAAAATTAATTTAGCAAAAGAGTCAAATACAGTAAAAGAAAATTATGTTGTAAATTCGATTTTCGACTTCGGAGGACAAGAAAGATTTGCACCATTAATCCCTAAATTTATAGAAGGTGCGAATGGAGCGTTATTAGTATTTGATTCCGTTAACTATACTTCATTCAATCAATTAGATTTTTGGTATAATCAGATAATTGAGAGTGCTGCTGAAACAAGGATTCCAATAATTCTCGTGGGGAGCAAAAGTGATTTAATAGATAAAACATCAGATTCAGAAATCGTAAGTGATGAATTGATCTTTAAGTTTTTAAAAAGTAAAAACCTAAATGGCTTTTATATTACGTCTGCTAAAGAAAATTATAACGTATTAGAAGTTTTTAAAAAATTGAATAACCTTATGTTGAAGAAACAACATATATCTTATGCCGTAGTATAAATTAATAAGAAAAATGTTCTAAAATTCTCTTAAATAGACAAAATCAGAGAATATATTAAAAAAGACTTTCTGCGCTTTATTCAGATCAGGATATATATCTTTTAAACAATTTCTAGCTTGCTCCACTAAGTTTTTTGCTAGATGTTCAGCTATCATTAAGGCATTTGTTTTAGTGAAGATATCTTTCACTTCTTCAATATCCTTCTTGGTTATGTTTTCTTTATGATATATATCATTTAATCTCTTAGATTGGTCTTCATCCGTATTTTGTACAGCTAAAATATAAATTATTTTTTTCTGCTTTTTTTTAATGTCATCTTCTAAGTCAAGAATATCATCACGGATAGAATGAGCTTGCCCGACCATTAACATAGATTCACTTAAAGGTTTAATTTGATAATGAAGATTTCCTTTTGCTAAAATTGCTCCAATTTTTGTAGATTTCTCAAATAATCTTGCTCTTTGATATTCTGCTATATTTAAATATTGTTCTAGTGTCATTGTAATGTTGTTATAATTCATGTACTCTTCTATTAATTGACCTTTCAATATGTAATCCATTGCTTCTGTATATTCATTAATTGCTAATAATTTGAATTGTTCAGGAAATTTTGAGGATTTTAAAATATCTAAACCTAAAAGATATCCTTGTGTTCCTCCTAAAATACTCATGTCTCGCCCATACAATCCACTTAAATCATTTTTATTTGGTAAATTTATATCCTTATATACTTGATTTAATTCATTTTTTAATTGAACATGAAACGTAGGTTTACCTCTTCTTATCTTATCATCGTCTAAAAGATCATCATGAATCAAGTGTCCACTATGTAATAATTCAACTGCAATTGATACTTCGTGAATTTGTTCTATTTTTTCTTCTAAATACATAGGATTCACTATACCAGCAAAAGCAGCATTTAACAATACTGGGTGAATTCTTTTCGCTTTTTCATTTAAAATAAATTCTTCTAATTGAGTTATAAAGTCTTTCAGAAGGATATCTTTTTCAGTTTTATATAATTGAGTAAAATACTTTTTCAATTCAGCGTTAACAATCGTTGTTTCTTTTTTAAAGAAATCTTCAATCATATTAATCACAAAAAGTTCATTATTAATTAAAACATATATAATGTAATTTAATTATATCTAAATTCGATCAATTTTAAACTAATAGGAGAATATGAAAGAATGAGAATAGCGGTATTGAGTGATACGCATGATAATATTCAAAATATAGCTAAAGCTGTGTCAATTATCAATAAAAGAAATATAGATGCACTTATACACTGTGGAGATTATGTCGCTCCATTTGTAAAGCGATGGTTTGATAAATTAAATGATTCTATAAAAAAGAATTTTTATGGAGTTTTCGGAAATAACGATGGAGATAAACTATTTTTAACGCAAAATTTAGGGCAAATATGCGAATTTCCTCAAAATGGTCATGAGTTGATTTTAGAACTAGGAGGTAAAAGAATTTTTGTATCTCATATGCCTAGAGAAGAAACAATAAAAGCTTTAACAAATTCTGGAAATTTTGACATAATTTTATCTGGTCATACACATTCCTTTTCTAATGAAAAATTAGCTAATGGTTCTTTAGTGATAAATCCAGGTGAACTTTGTGGCTATTTAACTGGCAAAGCCACATTTGCTATTGTAGATACAGAAAAAATGGAATCTGAAATAATTGATTTATAGGATTTAAATTATTTTTTTCTTTTAAATTTATAAGTAGTAAGTTTTAATTATTATATTATTTTTATAAAATAGTATTAATTTTTGTATTGAATCATCATTGAAACTCACGAATTTAATTAATTGATGTCGTTATTATCACCTAATAAGATTTATAAAGATTTTAAGAATAAGAAATTAAATAAAAAACAAGCCATATCCTTATTACTTTCATTAATAGATGATATTCACGATTATGACGATAAGACTAGAATAATGGGCATAAAATTTTTAGAGTTAATGAAGACTAATGATGAAAAAATATTTAATTTCCTTGAAAATCTATTAATCTCTGATTTAAATGAACAAATTCGAGGTCAAGCAGCACAAACATTAATCTTTAACTTTCCAGAAAAAGCACTTAAACCAATTATATGGGCTCTAAAGCACGATACAGCAGATTCTTGTTTAATTCAAATAATTAAATCCATAGAAAAATATTCAAATTATAATTTAGAATCAGCTTTAAAAAGCATCCACTATGTCAATTTTAAAGGTAATATTTTTTTTCCTTCAGAATTTTATCCTCTCATTAATCTTAATAATAAGAACATTGATAATATAGGAAAAGTCAGAAATTTAGAAAGCTTTACTAATTTAAAGAAATTATACCTTAATTATAATCTAATTACAGAAATAAGCGGTTTAGATAAATTAATTGAATTGATATCTTTGCATTTACAAGGTAATATGATTAAAAAAATTGAGGGTTTATTGCATTTAAAAAATCTTGAATCCTTGTACTTAAATAATAATGAAATATCCATAATTGAAGGAATAAATGGGCTATCTAATCTAAAAATATTATTGTTATTTGATAATAATATTTCAAATATTCAAGAAGTAGAAAACCTTTCAAATTTAGAGGTCTTAAACCTCCGTAATAATCAAATATTTGAAATTAAAGGATTAAAAAAACTCACTAATTTAAGAAGACTTGATCTAAGTAATAATCAAATTTATGAAATAAAAGGGCTAAAAAATCTTAAAAAATTAGAATTTTTAGATTTAAGTCATAATAATATAACTAAAGTAAAAGGATTAGAAAATCTACAAAAATTAAAATTTCTTGATCTAAGAAATAATAATATAATCAAAATCAGGGGATTAGATAAATTGACGAATTTACAACATTTATATATTGGATTTAATCAGATATCCGAAATCAAAGAAATTGAAAGATTTAAACACGTAAAAGTATTAGATATTAAAAATGCTGAAGGAAGTTTTATAAAAAAATCATTATGGGATGTATATCTACAGAAAATAAAGGAGACAGATAATTTAATTAAAAGATCAGTTGAAATAAGAGATATCAGATTTATTCCCAATCTCTTTGAAACACCATCTATTTTTAAAGATTTAAATCATGTAAAGGATATTATTGAATATTTTACTGATTCGTCTTGGATGATTATTTTAAAAAATAATGAATTTCAGACATTTAAATTAAGAAATTTCGGAAAGCTTAAATGGCTTCAAAGAAGGAGAAATCAAGTAATTAAAATACAGTAATAACGTATCCAACCACGTTTTTAGACTTTTCATGAATACTTTTATTTTATCTAAGTTTTTAAATATTATGTCATTACCTTTAGAAGGGAAAATAATATTAGATCTGACGAGAATGCTACCTGGACCATATTGTTCCATGATCCTCTCTGATCTTGGTGCAAAAGTTATTAAAATAGAAGATCCTTATTATCCCTACGGTCATCCGCCTCCATTTTTTCAAAAAGGGAGATATCGCGAAAGTGCATTTAATTCAATTCTTAATAGAAATAAAAAAGCAATTACACTTAATTTAAAAAAAGAAAAAGCCAGAGAGATTTTTTATGAATTAGTGAAAAAAGCTGATGTAGTCCTTGATACTTTTCGCCCTAAGGTTACAAAAAAATTAAAAATTGATTACGATACCCTAGCCTTAATTAATCCTTCAATAATTTGTTGTTCATTAACAGGTTATGGTCAATATGGGCCATACGAGCAAATAGCAGGTCATGATCTCAATTATGTAGGAATAAGCGGAATTCTAGATTTAAATAAAGAACGAGTACCTTATGGTAATGGAGAGAAAAAAAAAATCCCAATACCTCTCGGTGTTCAAGTTGCGGATATTGGTGGAGGATTAGTATCCGTCATTGGAATACTAGGAGCAATTATGGAAAGAGATAATACTTATGAAAAGAAAGGGCAATATATTGATATTTCAATGACAGATTGTGTATTTTCTTTTATTCCATATTTAGCCTCATTTCATTTTTCCAAAAACTTAAATGATGGCACTGAAACTCATAATCCCTTACAAGGAGATTTTCCTTTTTATAATGTTTATAAAACTAAAGATAATAAATTTTTATCTGTTGGAGTTGTCGAAGTGAAATTCTGGCGTGAATTGTGCAAAGGTCTTGGGCGTGATGATTTAAATTTAAAACAATTTGCTAAGGGAGAAAAAAGAGAAGAAGTCTTTAAGGTGTTACAAGAAGAATTTTTAAAAAAAAACCAAAAAGACTGGATGGATATTTTTAAAAACCTTGATGCATGTGTTATGCCAGTAAATTCTTTTGCTGAGGCTTGTGAAGATCCTCAGATTAAAGCACGTAATATGATTGTTGAAATGAATCATCCTAAATTCGGAGTAATTCAAAGCATAGCTTCGCCTATTAAATATTCTAGAACACCTCTGGAAATAAAGAATTTAGCTCCGAAACTTGGTCAACATACCATAGAAATTCTCAAAGATCTTGATTACACTGAAGAGGAAATTCGTGTTTTTAGAAAAAAAGGGATAATTTAGGTTTCTATTATAGTACTTGGTATTCGATAAGTAATATCAATGCTGTTATTAGAAGAGATATAAATGTAAATACTATTAAAGTAATAAACATCGGCCAGTCTTTTAATTGCCCATAAAAACCTGCTGCGTTTATCGTAGAATAGATTACCATTCCAACAGCAATAAAGAATAATGCCACACCCCAAGGTTGATTCATTAAATACCCTAACCCACCAATTATAAGCATAATAGATGTCAAAAATTCAGCAATTAAATGAAAAAATATTTGAGTTGGCTTTGTTTTAAGGTCTGGTACTTCTCTTTTTATTAATAACAAGAGCCACATACATAACATTGCGATTCCTATTAGAATTATATATACTGAAGCAATTAATTCAAGAACTATAATATTCACCTTCAACGATTTAATTGAATCAAAAATATTAATTATTATATTTACTTAAAGTTTCTGTAAACTTATTAACTTGAATTATGATCCAGTAATGATTATAATATTAATTTTTTGAGTTATAGAACTTGAATACAACTTTGACAGCATGAGATTCAGATTTATTAGCTAATACATCAAAAGCATCCTTGTAGGCATTAAGTGGAAATTTATGAGTAATCAAATTACTAGGGTCAATTCTATTTGTAGCCAAATACTCTATAAAAAATTCAAATGCATGAGCTCTCTTCCCTTCAAATGTTTCTATGGAAAATGCATTTGATCCAATAATTTCAAGTTCTTTAAAGTAATGTGGTGTATTTTCCCATCTTTTCGGTGTACTCACACCAAGAAAAACCAATCGACCTTGAGCAGTTAATATACGGGTTCCTATTTCTAAAGTCTCAGCAGAAGCAATAGTATCAATAATACCATCAACACCATCTAATGACCACTTTAAACCTCTTTCAGGAATAAATAATTCAATACCCATATATTCAGCGAGTTCCTTTATTAAAATTTCTCTATTACTTATAAAAACGTGCTTAGCACCTAATTTTAATGCCAAATCCTTTTGAAATTGATATCGACCGATAGCAATTATATTATTTACATGGAAAATATTTTTTAGACACATTACAACTAATAATCCAATCACTCCTAATCCATAGACTAAAATTGTGTAATTTGGGTCAGGATTTAAGATTAATACCGAATGGAACGCAACAGCGAATGGGTCTGCTAAAACAGCTTGATCAAATGAAACATTGTCAGGAATCGAAAAGCATTGAGATTCATGGATTGCGATATAAGGAGCAAATCCACCAAAATATTTTGTGGTTCCTAAATGCATCCCAATTGGTAAATTTCCTCTTTGAAAATTACTACAATGGGTATAATTGCCAATCTTACATCTAGGGCATACTGGTCTGATCCCACGAGAAGCACACGGGAACCAAGGAGTTATAGCAACTCTATCACCAATACTAAATTTGGTTACGTTTTTTCCTTTTTTTTCTATTATCCCTACTGGTTCATGTCCTAAAATTTGCGGAAACGTGATTAATGAGCGTAGAGGGTTATCACGAGCTCCGTTTAAAGTTAGTTCTTTCATATCGCTTCCACATATTCCACAATATACAGTCTTAACTAATACCCAATCCTCAGAAATAAGTGATGGGATAGGAACGTTCTTAATATTAACAGGTCCATTTTTTTTCCAATAACCAGAAGGATTTCTCTTTCCACGTAAGTATGCTTTCATTAGCTTACCTAATTTCATTTCAAAAATTAAAGCCGGCATTACTTCTATTTGTTCATTTTTACCCAATTAATTTTCAACTCCCTGATTATTGTTAAATGAAAAAGCGACTTTAATTGATTTAAATTTTTTCTGTGCTCGTGCAGTTAAAAAAGCTCTTTTATAATTTTCTAATTGAAAATGATGAGTAATCATTGGTGTAGGATCAAGGCGTCCCTCTTGAAGAAAACGAAAATAATGATAATAAGCATGCTCACGATAGCCCTCAAACTCCTCAACTGCAAAAGCATTACTTCCAGTGATTTTTATTTCTTTAAAATACCATGGTGTCCATTCAAATCTATGTGGCGAAGAAACACCCGTTACAATTATTTCTCCAGATGTTAAACTATTGGTTTCAAGATCTTTTTTACGAGCTCTGACAATTCGTATACCTATTTCAAGTGTCTCTGGTGACGCTACTGTATCAAATAAAAAGTCAACCCCCTCAATCAGCCAGGGGTTCTTCTTTTTTAGATGATAAACATCACATTCTACGTAATCTGCAATTTTCTCAATAAGTCTATATGTAGGAGAAGAGTCAAATACTAAATCAGCACCAAACCTCTTTGCCATAGTTGCTTGGTGTGAGTAACGTGAAATTGCTACAACCCTTACATCCTCAAAAATCTTTTTTAATATTAAAATTGTGAGAAGTCCTAAATTACCACATCCATACACTGCGCATATTGATCTTGGCTTAATTGGGGCTTTTAATATTGAATGAAATGCAACTGAAAAGGGATCTGAAAGCATTGCTTGATCCCAACTAATATCATCTGGAATAGGGATTGCCATAGATTCATGTGCAGGGAAATATTGGCTAAATCCACCGGTAACATCGTTACTGTTTCCTGTATGTATACCAGGGGCAAAATTCCCTTTATTGAAATTCCGACACAGAGTATTTTTTCCTATTTGACACGCTTTACAATGTGGTTTTATACCTCTTGGCAAACAACTTATCCAAGGATTAAGTGCAACACGTTCTCCAATTTTGAGATTTGTATTAAGTCCAACCTCTTCAACAAATCCAACAGCTTCATGTCCTAGTATTTGAGGCCAAGAAATCAAAGCTGTCATTGGATTATCCCTGTTACCATCAAGAAAAACTTGTTTATGGTCACTTCCACATATTCCACATTGTATGGTTTTAACTAAAATCCAGTCATTAGCTTTAATAGTGGGTTTTGGTAATTCTTTCAATCTTAATGGACCTAGTTTTGTTAAAAAACCCTTTAGACTAAATAATCCGGCAATACGAGCCAACGCTAATTTTGAAAGTTTATACTGAAAAAGAAGTGCTTTAATACAAAATCCCCATAAAAAGTTCTTACAATATTATAAATTCATTCTTAAATTTTAAAGATATTTGTAAATTAATGATTATTACTTAATGATATTAAGTTTATATAAAAATCGGTTGAAACTTAAATTCTATGATAGCAGACCTTAAATTATATGAAGAAATTAAAAAATCTGGTATTGATTTAATCCTATCGCTTCCTTGCATTTTATTAAAAGGACTTTTGAAACTTATTGATGAAAAAAATGAAATTCAGCATATTCCTATAACCCGTGAAGAAGAAGGGGTAGGAATTGCAGCAGGTGCTTATTTAGGGGGAAAAACACCCGCAATATTGATGCAAAATTCGGGATTAGGTAATTCAATAAATGCTATAAAATCCTTAATACAATTATATAAAATTCCTGTAATATTTATAATGAGTCATAGAGGTGCCGAAGGAGAAAAAATACTAGCTCAAATTCCAATGGGTCAACTCACACCAGATCTATTAGATTTATTAAATATTCGAAAATTCATTATTTATTCAATGGAAAATATAAAAGAAGTAAAGGATGCTGTCAATGTTAGTAAAAAGTCAAAAGAATCAGTAGGGATCCTTTTAAAAAGATCTTTATGGAGTGACATAACATGAAAAGATACGATGCGATAAAAAAAATTGTTGAATCTTTAAATGATGAGTTCATTGTTTGTAACCTTGGTGCACCTTCAAGAGAACTATATAATATCAAGGATCGAGATGAGAATTTCTATATGCTCGGATCAATGGGCTTAGTTTCTTCCATCTCTTTTGGATTAGCTATTTCAAAACCAAATAAAAAAGTGATATGTATTGATGGAGATGGATCTTTATTGATGAATCTAGGTAGTTTAACTACAATTGCTAACAATAATCCACAAAATCTAACATTAGTAGTTATTGATAATTCTTCATATGGTTCTACGGGAGATCAAAAGACTTATACAAGTCAAAAGACAAATTTGGAGGTTATAGCCAAGGGTGCAGGATTTGAATCAAACATTGTTATAAATAGAGAAGAAAATATAATTCCAAGTTTGAAAAATTTAGGAACGGGAACCCACTTTGTACTTATTAAAGTTGATCCTGGGAATGCTCAAGTTGAAAATGTCCCATTACAACCACAAGAACTTAAGGAGCGTTTTATGAAAGTGATTTCTACATAATAGCTATAAATATATTAATGCTTTTTGTTAAAAATTGTATTTATAAATTGATTAGGGATAATTTTAATTAAGAACACACTTATTATTTTGTTAAATAATATATCTAAATTTGGAATAGTTAAAATGTCAGAGGATTTTAAAAAACCGAATAATGATGAAAAATCTAAGAAAGACGATAATTTAGAGGAAAATCAAGAAAAAGAACAAATAGAAAAAATAAGTAAACCCGTGGTTATTAGAGCAGATGCTTATAAAACAATAATTTTATATGCAAGCAGATATGCAAATAAATCAGTACCTCCAGCGGAATGGAAGGAAATATATGGCATTTTAATTGGAAAGTCTGATGAGGAATTAGTTTATGTTGAGCGTTCCGAAGCTTTAACATTTGGTCATGCTACTGATGTTCAGTTAGATGAAAGACATTATGGATTTATTGAGGAGATTCAGGAAAGGCTTAATAAAGAAGGGGAAGGCTATTTTATGGTTGGATGGTTTCACAGTCATCCCGGATTAAACTTATTCTTTTCTTACATAGATTTAATTAACCAACTAGGTTTTCAACAAACTAATGATGATTTTTGTGGATTAGTATTTGATCATACTCTTTTAGGAAAGAAAAAAGAAGAAATAATAAAAAGTGAAGATGGTTCTGAATATGCTATGACAAAATATGATACTGGTTTTGAAATTTATCGAATAACTGATGTAAATATGAATATCAGTGATCCTGAATTTGACAATAATTATCATAAAATTGACTATGTAGTGGATGGATTAAATAAATTTTTTTTCGCAAATGTATTATCTGAATTATCTGCATTAGTAACAGAAGGAAAACCCTTACAATCTGCTTATAGAGAAGAATTTTCGCAAGAGAAAAAAATTCAAACTCCGTCTGAACCAAATAATTTGATAAATAAAGATATATTAACTAAAATCCCTATGACTGAAGATATTGCTTTTGGTGTTGATGACTTTTTTTATGGTGATATTGAGGGGAAAAAAAAGCAGAAAGAAATGAAATTGAAAGAAACTGCTGAACAATTGATTTATGAAGGAAACCTAGCATTTGATAATAAAGATTCATTTCTAGGAATTGAAAAATTCAGGCAAGGAATTGAAAAATATAGAGAAATTAAAGATTTTGAAAGAGTTTTAGAGTTATTAAGGATTGTTTCTCAAAAATGTATCTCAAATGAACATCTAATTTTTGCTGGAGAATTTGCTGATGAATTATTTAACCTTGCTAAAAAACAAAATCACCTTTTTTATTTAGGAGTATCACATTATATTAGGGGTTATTTGTTATTGAAAAAGGGAGATAACGAGATTTTAGAAGATGCTTTGCATAAAATTCAAGAGGCTGCTATTAATTTTGAAAAAGAAGGAGATTATGCTGGTGCAGGAATGTGTTTTAATAAAATTGGGTCAATTTATCAATCAAGACTAAATAAATTAGAAAACACTTGTTTATTTTATAGGGCAGCAATAGAGAATTTCAATAACGCTCTTCTAAAAATGCATCCCCTAAGAACCGATTTTTGGAATAAACCTAATTTAATCATCCAAAAGATCGTAGAATTAAGAGATATTGTCGAAGAATTATTGCCGAATCTAGAAAACCTTGAACTAAAGAATAGAATTGAAAACGATCTTAAAAGTCTAAATTACAATTTTTAATACTTATTTTAGATTTTTTAATTATATAGATTTCTAAACTTAAATTCAAAAAAATTATATTTTAAGAATAATTATTTTACATACTTCTTTTGGTGATTATCACGCCACGACGTAAACAAAAAATTAAATATTCAAGAAAAATTGTGTGTAAACACCTTGAACCGCAAGGAAATATTAGTAACAGTCTTCAATCCTTATGTTATTGTCCTGCTAGAGAGCTAGTTTTGGGAAATCGGGCGTATGTTTGCCAAGTGTGTACAAAATATGACCCTGCAAAAAATAATCGTCGATTTTCAGAACTATATGAAGAAAGCAAAAAGATAGCGGAAAAAAAAATTAAAGAAAAAGCAATAAAACTGGAAGAATTTGAAGTTGCAGAAATAACTTCTGATGATGAAATTGATCTTACAATTGATGAATTTGAGGAAGAGGAAGAAGTAGCACCATTAAAATTTGAAAAAAGAAAAGCTGGAAAGGCAGATTTGGAAGATACCGAAAGTTTTCAGGGAGTTGAATGTCCGTTCTGTGGAGAGCTATACGACAATCTTGCCCAACATATAACTCAATGCGAGCTGGCCCCCGACGATGTGAGCATTGAAGATATTATGCCATCCAAAAAAAAGAAAAAAAAGGTTACTGGAAAACAACCAGCAGGGAAAAAAGGTACAACAGAAAAACAGAAGTGCCCATATTGTGGAAAAGAGTTTGTTAGACTTGGACGTCATCTTAATTCATGTCCAAAAAAACCTCCCGAGGCTGATAATGGTGAAACTAAAGAATGAATCATTACATAAAAAATAGATAATCCCAATTATTATCATTTATTTAAGATATAATGCATAGAATGGAAGAGATTTACTACTGTGAACCAGTTTTCCGCCCCCCCTCCGAAGGATATTCACTGTTAATTCAGGTTACTGAGGGTTGTACTTATAAATGTGAC
>JAUWHL010000080.1 GCA_030605895.1 Promethearchaeota archaeon
TATCCAAATATCTTGAAGTACTTTCAATTGAGTTCTTCTCTACTTATTCCTTGCTTATCTATTAGAATTAATTGATATAAAATTATTGTAATTATTTCAATATTAATCTTTTTCAATATATAATAGTACTTTAGTTTTGAGTTTTATAAACAAATCCTTCTCTAGCAACAAGTTTTATAATCTTCCCCTACTAAATGAGATGGGCTCCTCCGAGTCCCCCTACTAAATAATTTCTTTCAAAAAGTGTAAAAACTTTATATATTTCCCCATCTTTTAATATTACTTTCAATTCCAAGTTGGTCTAAGATCCTCCCTATTGTAAATTCGATGAGTTCCTCTATATTTTTTGGTTTAATATAATAAGAAGGAATAGGAGGGAAAATTACAACACCTAATTTTGCTAACTTAAGCATGTTTTCCAAATGAATTGCACTGAAAGGAGTCTCTCGTACTACAAGAATAAGCTTTCTCTTTTCCTTTATCATTACGTCTGCTGCTCTAGTTATCAAATTGTTCGCATAACCATTTGCGATTGCAGAGAGAGATTTCATTGAACAGGGAATTATAATCATAGAATCTAATTTATAAGACCCACTCGCTGGAGGTGCTAATAGATCATTAACTTCATAATTTTTATCAGCTAATTTACGAACTTCAGAAATGTTATAATCTGTCTCAATAGAAACTATCTTTTCAGCATTTTTTGAAATAATTAATTCAGTTTTAACATCTTTCTCTTTAAGTATTTCTAGAAGCCTAATTGCTAAATAAACTCCAGAGGCACCGGTAACCGCAATTAACATTTACTTAACTCTTAGTGTTTTTGATTAAAAAACTATATTGATTTTAATAATTCATTTATGATTTCTAGTTCTTATTCTTTTTTATATTGGAAGATAAAATGAAAAGGCTTTAAATTGGTGGTAATAATACAATTAGTATATTGTTAAATATGAAGAAGATTTTAATGAATAAATTATAGGAATTAATGATTAAGCAACATTACTTTGTTCTATATGCTCAAGAATTTCATTAAAATCAGATAAATCAAAGGGTTTTTTTAAATAACCATCTGCTCTTGTTTCAAGAGCTTTTATAGCAACCTCAGCTTCAGAAACGCCTGTAAAATAATAAATTAATACTTTTCTGAATTTCTCTTTTGACTTAAGCATTTTGCAAAATTCGTATCCATTTGAATCAGGCAAATTTACATCTAAAAATATTAATTTAGGTATAAGGTTATTTAATTCTTCTTTTGCTTCTGAAATATTCTCAACAGCTTTGCATGTAAACCCTTTTGATTTTATAATTTCTTTTAATAAAGCTATTATGAATCTACTATCATCTACAATTAATATGTCATATTTAGAATACATTATTCTCTGCCAACCCTGGAATTTTTATCTTAAAAATTGAATGATTAATAATTACTATTATATAATAATAATTTAGAACGATTATTTAAATGTGCGTTTTTTAAGAAAATTGTGTAATATCATCAAGAAATTATAAAAACTGGGAAATTTAACCCATTTTTATTATTCAGAATTTTCTTTCAATTACAAAATCTAAAAGGTTTTCAAATAATTCCATTTCAGGCTGATTGATTACTCGACTTAAACGATCTAGAGATAATTTAGCTTCCTTAAAATATGAATTCGCTAAATCCTTGCATGAATTAATAACATCTGCCTTAAGATATAAATCTTTAACCTCTTGAACATCATCAATTGTCATATCTGGCTTTTCTATTAATTCTTCAAGCTTGTTCTTCTCATTGTCTTCTAATTTATTTAAAGCTTCAATTAATAAACAAGTCTTTTTACCCTCTCTAATGTCTCCGTCTGTTGGTTTTCCAGTTACTTTTTCATCTCCAAATGTTCCTAAGATATCATCTATTATTTGAAAAATAATACCGAGATTGATGCCATAAATTGAAAGATCTTTTAAAGAATCTTCATTAACCTTTGCATAATTTGCACCAATTAAGATCGATTTTTCAATTAAAGCTCCAGTTTTCAGTGATATCATTTTAATATAATCTGACATTGTAAGATTTTTCTGATTAACCATATCTATTTCTATCAAGACTCCATTTGCAATCTCAATAAAAGCTTGTTCATAATAGTTTATTGCTTTTAGATTAAGATCTTTTTCAAACTCGTTGAATAGATATGACTCTAATCCTAAGAAAAAAGCGGAATCGCCTCCAATAATACCTATTGAATTTCCAAAATCAACATCAATCATTTTTTTCAAATTATACTGTTGATAATAATTTCGAAACCTAAAATGAAAAGCGGGTTTTCCTCTCCTAAAATTATCTTTATCAATTATATCATCATGTATAAGGGACGCATTATGGACAAACTCCACTCCTATACTAGGTAAAACAATTTTATCATCCTGATTTTTAGTGAAAGCATTAAATGTAGCAATACATAATAGCGGTCTGATTCTCTTTCCACCCGATAAAAAGTAATCCTTTAATTCAGAATAGTAATCTTTAAGAAAAGGGTTTTCTACACTTTTCAATTTCCTATCATAAATCAACGTTATTGCATCATTAATCTTAGGAATATATTCTTTAGAATACTCTGTAAATTTCATGTTATTGCACTTTTATTACAAGAAATGATGTTTTTTTATCAATATACAACATTTAATTTGATAAATTAAAAAGAATTTCAGATTTTCAATACTCTTAACTATTAGAGAAAAAACTGAAATTCCTTTTTATAAAAAAAAGTTAAATCACTCCGAGAATTCAATCTTGATTTTAAATGTAACAATTATATGTGGTTCCACTGTTATTTCAAGTATACTATTAAAATAATTATTTATTTTTGCTTTAATTTCATTATTAGGGTGTTCTTCAAGAAAATTAACAATCTCCGCCTTTTTAATTAAAAGTTTATCATAAAAACTTAATCTTGCGTTTTGGCGATTAGATGATACATTATAAACTCTGATAATTAGATAATCTCCCTCTTCTGACTTTTTTAACGCACTTAAAACAACATTTTTATTATCAATCTCAAGAAAACTAAGGGCAGCTGGAAGGTAAGGTTCAATGGTTTTCTTTTTTGGCTTAATAAAATAGGATAAAATACCAGTTGGCTTTAATACAACTTTATCGGCAACTCTTTGGGGAGTTTGGGCCATAGTAGGAAAGATTAATCTAAGTGGATTGTTAAATTCCTTCCCTCTTAAATGTATTTCTGAATCTAGCCAGGTTGGTTTTGTGGTAGTAGTTATCGATAATTCAAATTTATGTTTACCAAGACATTGAGCGCCTGGGGTTTTGATCCCAGGACCTGCATGAGACATTCTTGTAATAAAATCATCACGAGATAACCATTCAATACAACGTAAAAGAGTAATTGCAAACGTAATTGTATTATCTTCATTTATTTTTGCCTCATACTCAGGTAATCCTTTATTTAATACCGCAAAAGTTCTTCCATTACCACTAATAGAAACAAAATCCTTTTGATGATTTGAAGGTAATGGTTTTTGAACCCAATTATCTGCCTTTGGCAACTTAACGTTTCTAGGAACCACATAAAAATGACCATCAGCGTATACTTTATCGGCTTTTATTTTAGTAGGAAATAAAACACGTATCCGATGATCTTTGCTATTATTTTCCAGTTCAATCTTAAAATCAATTCGTTTAATTCCTTTATACAATGAGATATATATGGTGATTTTATTATCAACAAGCCAATCTTCTCTATTATAACGATCTTCAGTAAGAGAATGGGGAAGCTTCAAATTAAGTCTCAGTTTAAAGGTCTTCTGAGTTGGACCGTCTATAAAAACGGTTCTTTCAAAAATAGCAGCATCTTCAGTTGTAAAAGCCAGATCTGTTTGGTTCTCTTTTGGACCAGAAAAATCATATTCATCACCCCAATCACCCATATCCTCAAATTCACAAAATTTTTCATAAGTTATTCCTGATTCTTTATCAACTACTTCAATAAAACCGTCCGAATTTATATTAATTTGATAAAATTCATTTTCTAAGAAATTTCTTGTAATTTTAAAATCATCTTTGTCAATAGTAAATTCACTCACTGATTCTACAGGAATAATATAATGTGTTTTATAACCGCATGAAGGAACTTCTGCTAAGAATGTGAAATTATGACTAATACTTAATTCTCGTGTAAATCTAGGGTCTTCATCGATATAATGATGTTGATATTCAATTTCGTTTCCCTCAGAGTCAATTATTTTAATATCAAATGGAAACTTTTCTCCACTTGTTTGTTGGGCTATATTATTAAATCTTACAACATCTTTTCGTTTCCAGGGAAGTGGATTGTATACTATAAAAATGTTGAGATCTTTAATTTTAGAATCAGTGTTTACAAGATCACTTAAATAAAGAATAGAGTTTTTATAAATTTCATTAGCAATTTGTTCTGCCCAATCATACCGTACAATCATTTCATCATGAACCTGATCAATACTACAACCACATATGCTATCATGCGGTGCGTTCTTTTGAAGCCACTTTAATCCCGTCAAGATGTAATCCTTAGGGTAAATAAATTTGTTATATTTATCAAGAGCCCAAGTAATTGTGGATAAAGGTTCAGTATATTTTTCATATAGATATTCTATTTCAGTATTTTCTTGTTTTATCCACATGCGTGCTGAAAAGACGCCTGATAATAAATGGGCAAATCTTCCTCCTCTTAATTCTCCTTGGAACTCATTTAATTCTGGTTTGTATTCTAAAACTTTATTGATATAATATTCAAAATCCGCTTGTTCCAAATGTTGATCGGGATATAAATTATTCCATTGTTTTACTATTTCGGGAATTTCAGGTCGAGCTTCATGATGGTCAGATCCATTATTAAGTAAAACAACTGGAGTTGCAATATAGTTTTCAAAATTTTTAATCTTATTATTAATAGTTCTGAGTGCTGGTTTATATTGTCCTTTGATTTTTTTAGTATTATAAAGTTCTAATGACATATATCCATATCTTAAAAAGATCGCTAAAAGAGATGCTGCTTTTCCAGGCGCATTCCATATAAATTCCATATTTAAATTATTTTCTTCAAATTCATTTCCAAAACCTCTCCAAAATAAAATAGAAGGAATTTCAAAACCTTGAATAATTTGAGGTAATTGTGCTATATGGCCAAAGGGATCAGGAATGTACCCTGCTTTCATGACTCTTCCGAATCTTCGACTAATTTGATGTCCAATCATTAAGTTTCTAATTATAGATTCACCACTAACTAAAAATTCATCTGGAAGTACATACATTGGGCCAATAGAGAGTCTTCCTTGCCTTACATACTTTTTGATTTCCTCTTCCTTATCTGGTCTAACTTCTAAATAATCCTCAATTGGAATTACTTGTCCGTCTAACACAAATTTGTTATAATCTGGATCTGTTTTAAGAATGTGTAATAACTTATCCATCATTATAACTAATCTAGCGCGAAACTCTTGAAATGTTAAATACCATTCCCGGTCCCAATGAGTGTGTGGGACAATTATAATATTATTAGCTTTCATGGTAAACAATTCAAATCTAGAATCTTAGTTAATTACGTAAAAGAATTACTTAATAAAAATAAATGGAACTAACTATAAAAAAACAAAATCTTAAAAATAAGAATTTTAATAACACAAAATTTCTGCCCTAAAATTGTATAAAAACTTTTTTCTCTCAATTTTAGATGTGATATCTTTAAACCTATATCGTTCATCTCTCCAACGCGAATTCTCAAGTATACTCTTCTTTAAATCACTAGTGATCTTTCCCCCATTCTCTATTAAAAAATGACCTATAGCTTGAAAAGCAAATCGAGAACATTTTTTATGAACATGATCTATTAAAAGATTGTAGCATTTCTCAATTAAATACTTATTAAATTCATTTACAAGTTTACTAGATTTCTCTGGATTAACTTCAGCCATATTACTCATTCTTTCTTTAAAAATTATTTTATCTTTGGAATTTATAGAACTATGTAAAATTTCCCAAAATTCTCCTTTATAGTGAACTATAGCAAAGGAAGGATCGTTATCAATAGGGATTTCCATAATAAAAGGTTTTCCAGATCTTATTCCCATTGTTGTACCACCAAACTCAGTCCAATAATCACCCTCAAAATCAGATACATGAACGGTTTGAAGTGTATGTTGAATTGTCTCGACTAATCCGTCCAACTCATCGTCAGTCAGCTCTAATGGAGCAAAACCTATATAAGTATTACTTTTCTCTAACATAACAAAATGACTAAAGATCTCTTGTTTCCATCCTCCTATAGATAGACCTTTAGAACCCCAATAAAAAGTTGCAGGAAAAATCTTACTATTTGGAGTCTTTATGAGCATTCCAACCTCAAAAAACTTATCATTACCTCCAAATTCTACAGAGGGCAAAAGAGTTTTTAATGCTCCAGCGTAATATAGATCTTTAACTTTATTAGACCTATAACATAAGTATGTCACTTTCTTTTGAATATTATCATTATCCCAATCTTCTATTAATTCCCGACGTGACCCGACAGGACTTAAACCACTTGTATATTCTAGACCAAATCGATCTGCAATTAAAGAGACCTGCCTAAATAGAAAACCGTAATTTGAGAAGCCAATTGCACCTTCATCAATATTGTTTATACCCTTTGAAGCATTTAACACTAAACGAATCAAATGATTAATATTCATTCTTACTGTCTGGAACGATAATTATATTGTTTGCTTTCATTTTTCTTTATTCTTTTTAATTTTAATATTAA
>JAUWHL010000135.1 GCA_030605895.1 Promethearchaeota archaeon
CTGTATTTTTAGATATATTTTATATTTTTTTAATTTTATTAATGAATAAAATTTATAATTATAATCTTTTGATATTAAATAAAAAGAACTAAAATTAAATTTAAAGAAAATTTAAGAAAGAAAAAAGATGCATTTTCTAAAAATAATTGTTAAAACACCAATTTTAGATGATCCCGCAAAAAACCATAAAAATATTCACCGCCATTTCTACAGATATTCTAAAGGGGATTTTATTGGACCAGCATTGAAAATTTCTCAGACAAAGGCAAAGTTTACACTTAAAGGGAGCCATGAATACGAAGATTTGATTTTAGAGATAATTGCAAATGGAATCTCTAATCCAGATGAAAATTTTGAAATTAAAGGTAACTTAATCTCAGGAGCAGATGTAGGTGATATCATTAATGATTTAGGTTTTAATTGGAATCTAAAAAAATCAACTGGACAGACTAAAAATTACAAAGCAGAGATAATTGATAACACTAATAAGAATTCATTAATAGAGAGTATTGAAGCATTTCGTGAAACTAGTTATTTTTTACTATCATTTAACATAAATCCGAATTGTAAGGTTACAACAAAAAAAAAAATACCTCAACCATCTAAAAAGAAAGTAGAAGATGATGATGTAGCTAAAAGGATTCAATTTTGTACAGGTATTATTAATAATACCGAAAGTAATTTTAATTACATAATAAAAAACGCATTGTCTGATTTTCAATCAGAATTCCCTAGAAAATGGAAAAAACTTACAATTTTTAATAATTATAAAATAAATGAAATTGAACTGCCTAAAAATGTAAAAAATTCCAGATTACTACGAATAATGGCGATACGAAAAGGGAAACTACTTCGATCTCTTGATATAGATGGTGAAATTATCGAAAAACAGTATTCTATTGTTGTTTAAAGATTAAATTAAATTTTTTCATGAGAAAATTTCAAAAAAATTTAACTTTCATAAAAAATAATAATATTTCATATTAAAATCAATTTGTGAATGAGGTTAAGTCATATTAAAGATTTAAATCCCTTCTTAGGATCTTTTTTATATATTATTGGGGGCGAAATTGCTATTTATGTGGGAATGGAACTTCTGAAATCTGAATCTAAAGATATAACTGATGAAGATATAACTGAAAACATAAAAGAAAGTATTAGAGATACTGACATTGATTTTGAACCAGATGATTCTGAAATCTTAAAATTGAACACGGTTCGTAAAACACTTTATAAATTATATTCTGAAAAATTGGCTCAATTTAGACGTATAAGAGATAAATCAACGGGATGGTTTATATACTATTGGTGGCACGAGTTTGACTTACTTGAGGAAATTCTTTTAGAAAAAAAGAGCTTGAATGAAGGTAAATTGCGAGATAGATTGCAATTTGAACAAAATAACTATTTTTTCATTTGTAAAAATTGTCAAGAATCAAATATTAAATATAATTTTGATGAAGCATTTGAACTTAATTTCAGATGTCCTAAATGTGGAAGCCCTCTTGAAGCCCAAGATAACCAAGGGATCATTATATTCTTAAAGAATAAAATAGCCTTAATTCAAGATATTAAAATGTCAATAGATTAAAAGGATCATTGAACATCAATAAATATTACGATTAATGCAACATTTTTTCAATTAGGACATTAAATATTGGATAATCAGATTTAGTTTTTTATGAGAGAAATGATAATTCCCAAAAAAGTTAGAGTTGGAACTTGTACAAAAGATTGTTACGGTTCATGCGTGTTTAAAGGAATATGGAATGATGAAGCTTTAGAGCACAAATTGCTATCAGCTCAGCCATTGAAAGAACATCCTTTTACAAATGGGTTTTTTTGTCCAAAATATAAAAAGAGGGAAACTTTATTATATCATCAAAAAAGGGTGAAGAACCCATTAATTCGTATAGGTTCTAAATCTGAAAATAACTTCAAGAAAATTACTCTGGAAAAAGCGTTTGAAATTATAACTAATAAATTAATTGAAATTCAAAAAAAAAGTGAATCTGCTTCTATTCTAGGTGCTTTTTATGCTGGAAATTGTGGTCTTATATCACAGTTTGCCCCGTTAAGATTTTTTAGAACGCTTGGAGCTACAATCACCAATGGTGGGATCTGCAATGAAGGAGGATGTGCCGGGTTAACAGAATTATTTGGTACGTATTCAACTACAAATCCATTTCAATTAATAAATCCATCTACAAGATTAATTGTGATTTGGGGAAGTAATCTATCAGAAAGTAATAACCATGCATATTATTTAGTAAAGCAAGCTTTAAAAAATGGGACCAAAATTGTGGTTATTGATTCACGACGTACAATTATAGCTAAAAAAGCTCATCTTTTTCTACATATCTTCCCTGGTACTGAATACTTATTAGTAAAAATGGTTCTTAATGAATTAATTGCTAATAATATATATGATGAACTATTTTTGAATGATCATGTTGATTCTTACTCATCTATTTTTCCAGAAGTTGCAAAAATCGAGAAAATGACACTTTTAGAGCAAGTTGGAATTAAAAGTCAAACATTTCAAAATTTTATTGATTTTCTAATTAAATTCAAACACCAAACTCTATTTAATATTGG
>JAUWHL010000240.1 GCA_030605895.1 Promethearchaeota archaeon
AATTATTTTAAAACCATCTCAAAGTTATTCCAGTAAAGGTATAGCTGTTTTTGAAGATATTCATTTAGCAATATATCATACTATGTTTTTAAAAGAACAATATAGTGATGTTATTGCTGAAAAGTTTTTAGAGAGTAAAAACGAGTTTCAAATATTGATTATTGGGGGAAAACCAGAAATATATCCTGTCGAAATAGAAATTCCCTCAGGAAAAGTTTATGATAGCGATATGAAAGAAGAGCACTATAAAAAAAATGCTATCAAATCTTTAGATCTTAATGATAAATTAATTAAATTGGGTAAAATTATTTATGATATTTTTGGAATACACAATTTAGCGAGGATTGATGTCATTAGTGATTCTAATAATAACTTATATCCAATAGATGTTAACGGTATTCCATATCTAGCTAAAATTAATCCAAATAGCGGAGAAAATGCAAGTTTGACTCAGATTGGAAAGATATATGGTAGATCTTATGAGTCGTTAATTATGGAACTTTTAGGTCTCCTTTAAGTCTTTATTATTGCGCCATTTTTTTATTTGTACTTTTTAATTTCTTATTTTTTTATCTTTTTCTTACCTTTAGGAATCTTCTAGACAAAGATTTATATATAAAGTATGCATTGTTCTAGATCGAACAAGTTTGTTCGAAATCGAACAAACAGATCTCAAAACATAAAAAAGAATGAATGAAGTATGGAGACAATGTCGTTTCGTTTTGGAATTGATAATTATATTTATTATAATGAACCAATTCCCCAAAATAATGGCATATGTAAAGAAATAGCTTCTACTGAAATAAATAATTCAAAAAAGTATAATATAGGTGAAAAAAATAAGTAAAGTCAAAACAGGATGGAAATTACCGTTATTGCCCTTACCTGTATGTATATTAGGAGCTCATGTGAATGGCAAACCAAACTTCAACACAATTATATGGTTTAACATGCTACACGATAACCCTCCATTAATTGGTGTCGCAATGTCAAAAAAACACTATACTAATCCCGGTGTTAAAGAAAATAGAACATTTAGTATCAATATTCCTACTAGTGATATGGTTGTAGTTACAGATTATTGTGGTCTACATTCTGGCTCAAAAGTCGATAAATCCAAAGAATTTGAGCTTTTTTACGGCGATCTTGGGACCGCCCCAATGATCAAAGAATGTAGCGTCAATATCGAGTGTAAGCTGGTTGATATCAAGGAATTCAAGAAGACAGAGTTATTTATAGGGGAAATTATTGAAATATATTCTGATGAGAAATATATTAAAGATAATAAACCAGATGTTAAAAATTTTGATTCATTTATATGTTTAATGCCCAACGGTCCATATAGAAAAATTGGGGATTATTTAGCTGAAGCATATGAAGTAGGAACAAGTTATAAACCTAAAAAATAAAATTAAATAAAAGAGGAATTAAAATATGGAAAAAATAATTGCGTATTGCGGAATTAATTGTTCAGAATGTCCAGCGTATTTAGCCACTCAAAAAGATGATGTTGAGGAAATCAAAAAAGTTGCTAAAGAATGGTCAAGTGAATCAATGTCGTTTAAACCTGAGGAGATTTATTGTGAAGGGTGTACTTTAGAAGGGAGACATTTTAGTTGGTGTAGTGACTGTCCAATAAGGAGTTGTTGCCGTGAGAAAGGATTTGAAAATTGTGCTTACTGTAACGATTATTTTTGCGATAATTTGAAGAACACTTTTGATAAAACGCCTTCAGCTAGAGAAAGATTAGATGAAATTAGAAAAAAATTATAATTTAAATTTTAAATTTAATTAAGAGGTGTAAAATGTGGAATTAGAAGAAGCAAAAAAAATAAGTTTGGAATTAATAGAACTCTCGAAAGCTGCGTATCTAACGACTATTGATTCTGAAGGCTTTCCAATAACAAGAGCTATGTTTAACTTAAGAAATAAGGAACAATTTCCCGAGTTTTCTGAATTTTTCGCTAATCAAGAACATGAATTTATATTATTTATAACCACAAATACATCATCATCAAAAATCGAACATATTAAGAACAATCCAAAAATTAGTGTGTATTATTGCGATCCAGAAAATTTTAAAGGTGTCATGTTTGGTGGTGAAGTAGAAAAAATTGATGATATGGAAATAAAGCGAAAAATTTGGCTAGACTGGTGGACAAGGTATTACCCAGAAGGTTTAGAAGATCCTGATTATACATTACTTAAATTGAATCCAAAACAAGCGATATTTTATTTTAAATTACAACAGGTAAAATTTGAACCAGGCAAAAAATAAATGGAGGAATTAAGAGAGGGAGGATTTTTAATTTCAAAGATTCGTAAACTCTCAGAACGCATTTTTGCCAAATTACTTCGAGATTTTAATGTTAATGAGATAAGTGCTGCTCAAGGTAGAGTAATATTTCCACTTTGGCAAAAAGATAACCTCTCTTTCCAGGAACTTAAAAAAAAAACATCATTAAGTAAAGCAACACTGTCTCATATGTTAGATTCTCTTGAAGAAGGGGGCCATATAAAACGAGTGCGTTCTGAAAAGGATAAACGACTTATAAATATAAAATTAACAAAAAAGAATAAAGCCCTACAAGATAAATTTCTCCAAGTATCTAATGAAATGAAAAATATTTTTTATAAGGATTTTTCTGAAAAGGATATAGATGAGTTTGAAGGCTATTTAAGAAGACTTTTAGACAATCTAACAGAATTCAGTGAGAAAGACGAGTAATAAAAGAGTTTAATAATTTTTTTTGTTTTTATTTATTTTTTTGATTAAATATAATAAGTAACAGTAAGAACAATAAAATTTTACTTCTGGATTTCTCCATAACGTAGTTATAGAATCTTGGATTAATCATCAACATATGAATTGGAAATATGCAAACTTTCCCAAAAAGCAATAGTACATTCTTCTGTGGTACTTTCAAATAATTCAGAATAGTGCTTCAACTTGGAATATTTCCAAACCATCTGACCCATCTGCTAAATATACCAAATTATTTTCTTGGAACACACCTAAACTTATACCCTCATCATAATGTTTTAAGATCAGTTGTGGTTTTGTATTATCATGAATATCCACTATTTCCAATCCCTTATCGTAATTAGCAAGAAACGCAAATCCATCCGAAAGATAAATATCATGTATTTTTCCCCCATTATTATAGCGTCCGATTTCGGTGGGTTCAGATAAATTTGATATATTATAAATATAAATCCCCCCTGTATCCCCCGCATCTCCAAAATAGAGAAACGAATCTTGAATTTTTGGCTCCCAGATATCCAGTGAGGAATCCATGTAATCACATACTAAAATCGGATTTGCGAGGTCCGAGATATTGAATATTTTCATCCCAATATTTCCATCACTATGGGTTGTAAGACAAAGATCATTATGGACCTCGATATGGAAACACCCCTTTCCAGAAAAAGGGATGGACGCAATTAAGGAGGGAGATTCAGGAATGGATAGGTTCAATATTTCAAATCCATTATTACCAGCTCCAATGAAGGCAATACGGTCTTGAATGATGATATCGACAATTTGAGTCCCGGGACGGTAATGTGCTATGCGAAAAGGATTATTGAAGTCAGTAACATCAACAATTTCTAACCCATCACCATAATTTGCAATGCATACAATATTTTGAGTAGAATTTAAGAAGTCAAATCGAACGGTATATCCTTTATTATAGTAGGAACCAATCTCTATTGGGTTTTTAGGATTTGATATGTTCACAAATCGTAATCCAGGATTCGTATCAGAAGTATCGGTAACATAAGCAACGTCATCTTTCACCTTAACACTCGTCGCTCTTCCATCAGAAAGAGTTTGTCCCACTTTTTTTATTTGGGGTTGGGGTGTTAAAACGAAATATAAAGTGATAGAAATAGTTGTAACGCTTAAAATTATCCCAAAAATCAAAAGAAGTTTAATTTTTTTTTTAATCATCACTTTTCATTATAATTCAGACATATATATATAAATAATTAATTATCTGAGAAAAATTCAAGATATTTTGAATTTAAGGTTTTTAAGAGGTGAAAGATATTTTTTTTTTCAAATCTTTGAAAACTATTTAAGAAGACTTTTAAGCAATTTAATAGAATTCAGTGAGAAAGATAAGCAAAAATAAGAAATGGTTTATTGGTTTTCTTTATTTTTTTTTTATTAAATTAATTAATTTTAATAAGTAACAGTAAGAACAATAAAATTTTATTTCTGGATTTCTCCATAACGTAGTTATAGAATCTTGGATTAATTCAGGGTATCTTTTCATAGCATCGATAAATGAATATTCTTTTTTACAATCTCCACAATATCTTTTTACTATATCCTGTTCTTTTTTTCTATTCTCTATATAAGGAGATTTAGAATCACTTGAAGTGAGATCCATCTTTGACAATCTTATTTATCCTCCAAAATTTTAACTATATATTCAGTTATTGGTTTTAGGTTCTGTTTTCTCACAAAATCTTTTTGAGATATATATTTTAACCCCATGAAAAAAAAAAAAAAAAATAAAACTACTTTTTAACTAATATTTCCTCAATCTTTTTAGCTCCTCCATTGTTAAAAAAATCCTTGATCTTATCTGAATATTCTGGTAAAAGCTGTAAGAATGGTAATATTGCTTTTGAAAGCGAACTGAATGACTCGTTTCCATCGCCCATTATAAACATCTTGTCTGGTTTAATATTCTTAAATATCTCTGGCAATATGTTTGTTAATTGAACTGCCAAGAACCTTTCATCCGCAGTACTCATTGCTTCAACTTGTTCCTTAAAACCTTCCGCCTGAGCGAGCATTTGTTGTTTAATAACCTCAGCTTCACCTTCTGCTTGAGCAATTAGTTTCCGTTTTATTTGTTGCGCCTCAGCATCAACCTCGATAATTTTTTTCTGTCTATCACCATCGGCTTCAATCTTCTTACGTTCTCTTTCTTGCTCTGCGATAGCAATTTCTTTATCTTTCCGTCGTAATTCAATTTCCCTTTCTACTAATTGTTCTTGTATACCTATCTCATTTTTTACTTCTAATTCTCTCATTTTTGACTCTCTTTCAGCTTCAGCTTTAGCAATTCTCGCTTTTCGAAATTCTTCTGCTTGTTTAGTTGCTTCCATGTTTTTTTTTAGTTCCTGTTCTACAATAATGACTTCTAAAATTTCTAAAGATTCAACAACTATACCCCAATCAGCTGTTAATTCATGTAGATCCTTTTCAATAGGATCAATAATCTCTCTTCTTTCCCTTATGATCTTTTCCAATGGCATATTGG
>JAUWHL010000326.1 GCA_030605895.1 Promethearchaeota archaeon
GTCAAGAAAGAGAAGTGGGACAATGCTGGAGATCTTATTAATGTAAGTCTAAAATATTTTAAAGATAATTATGAAATAATTATTAAGGAAATTAAAAAACTGCGATTAGAGAGATTAGAAAAAAGAAAAACACATAAAAAAGCTATTGAAGAAAGAGAGAAAACATTAATTACTGAAGAAGAAGTAATAGATAAAGTTCCTGTTTTAATAAGAAAGAAAGAAGATCTTGAAGATATAATGGATGCTTTAGGAGATATAACCGGTGAAAAGTATGAAATTTCCATAGATTTTGATGAAGAAGATGTAGAAATATCTAAAAAGAAATCTTCAATAGAATATACGGACGAAGATATAAATGAGTTTGAGAAGGGATACCCTAAAAAAGCAATCTGGCATGGAAAACCAACAAAAGCATTTAATGAATGGTTGCGAAAAAAAAAATAAAAGTTAAAACTATTTCTACACGAAAAATAGATATTAAATCTATTATTCTATTTCCTAGTACAGATTTATTCATATTATGGAAAGATTTTTATTTATTCTTGGCTCAAATTGGCAGTTATCCATCGCAGAATTAGACAATTATCTTGCTAATTCTCAAAACAAAGGAAGAATATTAGATTATTCTGCTAATGTAGCAGTAGTAGAGTTTGAAAAATTACACCAAGATAATCAGTATATTAATAACCTCATGGAGATTCAATTTATTTTGGGGGGTTGTCAAAAGATTGCTGAAATTTATGATTTTATTGATATTAAAACCATTCAAGATGCTTTTCCAGTTCAGATTGATAAGTATAAGTTTGTAACAAAAAATAGAGAGAAGATACTTAATATTATTAGCAATTTCATAATAGGAAAAAAAGGAATTTTTCCTAAAGTGTACGAAAGTATGTTTTATGCGGTTTCAATTTATCCAAATCTCTATGATGATAGTTATTATTCGGATATTTTAGTTAAACATTTTTTACCTTTCCTAAATAAAGAAATAATGGAAATTCTCAAACAAAAGGGAGCCATAAAGGCATTATATTATCAATATCCTGAAAAAAATATAAAATCGGGTAATCTGAATCCAATATTCCCACACCATATAATTAAATATGACCTCCTTAAAGAAAATAGAGCAGAAATAATTTTTGGCTTTACAGAAGAAGGTGTATATATCGCAAGAACATTTACAACTGATAATCCAAATTTTAAAAGGAAGATTGATGAAGAAAAACCATATAAAGAATTTAAAAGTGCAATTTCTCCAAAATTAGCTACAATAATGCTGAATTTCTTGAATTTATTTGTAAATAGAGAAAATAAAAAAATACTTGATCCCTTTATTGGGAATGGAACAATAGGACTGTTTGCTATATTACACGATTTTCAAATTTATGGTTCAGATATAGATGAAAAGAAAGTAAAAAATACAATCCGTAATATCTATTGGTTATTAGGGTTATTGGAAGAAGAAATACCACCACTTATTGATAAAAGTGTTTTAAATCATGATGCAAGAAATTTGTCTGATGGTTTTGAACCGTTCTTCTTTGATGGCATATGTACTGAACCCGATTTAGGTCCTTTTTACACGAAAAAACCTTATTATTCCCAAGTTAAAGAATTAATAGAAAGAAATTTAGAACCATTATATGATAAATTCTTTAGGGAAGCTTATCAAATTTTAAAACCGAATTGTAGACTATGCTTCATATCTCCAGTTATTAGTACCATCGATGGGAATGATATTCAAGTAAATATTGATAAATTAGCGAGTAAAAATAACTTTATACTTGTACCGTTATTAGATCTCACCAGGATAAACAATAAATCTAATCAGAAGCTTAAATTTCGAAAACAACACATAAAAACTTTAATTGATGCTAAAAAGGGGCAAATAACTAAAAGAAGACTGTATGTATTAGAAAAAAAATGATCCATAATGGAATATAAAGAAATTTTAGACGAAATTGAAAAACAATTAGAAGGCGAAGCTCACTTAGATGAATTAGCTAGAAAAAAACAAGATCCATTTAAAATTTTAATATCCACAATATTATCCGCACGAACTAGAGATGCTAATACAAGAATCGCAACAGAAAAATTGTTTGCTAAATATAATACCCCAGAAAGTATAGCTAAAGCAAATATTGATGACATAGAGCAGCTTGTAAAATCTTCAGGGTTTTATAAAGTTAAAGCTGCTCGTATTAAAGAAGTCTCAAAAATATTAATTGAAGAATACAATAGTAATGTTCCTGATGATTATGAGGAATTATTAAATTTGCCTGGCGTAGGAAGCAAAACTGCTAATTGTGTATTAGTGTATGCATTTAAAGTACCAGCAATCCCTGTTGATACTCACGTACATAGAATTTCGAATAGATTAGGTTGGGTAACAACTAAAAATCCACTTAAAACAGAAGTTGCTTTAAAGAATACGATTCCAAAAGAACTTTGGATAAAATTAAATAGACTACTTGTGAGGTTTGGTCAACAGATATGCGTTTCTATCAAGCCAAAATGTGATGTTTGTTCTATTAATAAAATTTGTCCAAAAGATTTTTCTATGGAATTGGCAGTTAAAAAGAAAAAAAAATCTCTATAAGTGAACTAAACGAAAAAAGCTAATAAACAAGTTTAATTTTCCTTTTTCGGAAGTAAAATAAATAACCGAAAAGAATTCCTCCTAATAAGCCAAATATATGAGCCCAAAAATTTATTCCAGGCATAAATG
>JAUWHL010000157.1 GCA_030605895.1 Promethearchaeota archaeon
AGGAATTCCATCTTTTAACTCCCACGGTATTTTAAAAGTAGGTTTTAATTCCACACTTTGAAGTGCGTCTTGAAAATTTTTTAAATCTTGGTTCGAATAATCTTTTAATTTGTCTCTCTTATTCATTAGTGAAATCCTTATACGATTTAGCCATGAACTTTCATTTTCTTTGCGGATTAGTTCTGGAATTACTAAGTTTAATAGGTTGTTAATTTGTTCTTTTTTTCCATCTAGAGGGAAAGTATGTTCTAGAGTTAAAGAAATAGCTAAATTTCTTAATGCTTTCATAAAATAAAGAAGATTAGTATAAATATCCTTATTTAAATTCCAAAATTGGAAGGCTATTGAAATCTGAAAGCTCACAACTTCGAAGGGGATATTAATTCTTATTGGTAACGTTATAGGAAATTTGAAAGTGAAAAGAACTAACTTGTTCTTCTTTAAGCTATATCGAAAATAGTTTTCAATATGTTTCTCTATCTTCCACCCCTTTTTTTCAATAAATTCTCTTAAGGTTTTTATCTCATTTGAAGAAAATGGGTTAATTGACATAGACTTATTGCTCTTAAGTAATTAATGTTCTTAGAGAGAGTAAATATTCTTATATAACTAATAGTGATTATAAATATTAAATTATGTATCAAGATAAGAATAAAGATTTAATAGTCAGAATTTATTTGTAAAAATTGTATCTTAAAGAAGAAATTAAAGATTCCATTATGGATATTACACAATTTAATAAAGAGCTTGGAAAGAAAATTGCAATAGCACAAAGATTTGAAAAAAAAGGTGATATTCAGGCTGCAATCCAACAATGGGTAGACATATCTGAAATGGCACTTAATTTTTCAAAATCTTCGAAGATTGACGTAGCATTCAAAAATATGATTATTAATAGGACAAAAGGTATTTTTGCTCATATAAAAAACTTAAAAGCCAGTCAATTTAAAGAAGAAATATATATGGAAGATTTAGAAACTCCAAAAGAAATTCCAAAAGAAGAAATTTCAGCTCAATTAATTCAAAATGAGAATCATCTTGACCAAGAGGAAGAAGTAAATGAAATTTCAGCTATAGATTCAACAATTAATAGTAAGCATACTATAGTTGAAGATTCTGAATTAAAAAATTTACCAAAAGGATTTAAAGAAATTAAGACTTCAGAAGATTTTAAAATAATAACGCCTCACGATGAAGATTTTGTAGAAAAACAACGCGCAAAAGCTTCAGAAAGTGAAATGTCTAAACCAAAAAATCAGCAAGTCTCAGAAGAAGACCCGAAACCGGTAATTAAAGTAGATTTTGAACAACCTAAAAACGGTGAGAGTTTAATATGTTTTGCGTGTGGGTCTCCAAATGATATAAATGATAAAGTCTGTAAAAATTGTGGAATAGATCTTAATTAAAAATTCTTAAATTTGTTCATATCTTCATATGTGAAGACTCCAAATCTTTCTGTTCTTTTTCTTTTCAATATTTGCCAGCCAATTCTAGTATCTTTGAGACATAATTGGGTTTTATATCCTTTCATTAACTCATATAATTGATCTCGGTAATCTATAATGTTTATTTTAACTTGTTCTTCTTTTGGTGCTTTTAATATATTATACAAGGCATAAACATAAAATTCAGAATTTTGTAAGTTACATTCTTTAGCAGCTTTTTTGACAATAGTATGTGTCGCTTGATGATCAGAGTGATTATTATTATCACTTGGTAAAACAATTCGATCAGCATCTTTTATAACATTTTGAGCTAGTTTAACACCCTCAGTTATTTGATTTTTAGCATCTTGATCATGAAATTTAAATAAATGGATATTCTTTCTTGGAAAACCAAAAGATTTCGCAACCTGAAGTGCTTCTTCCAAACCTATTTTCCCAAGGTCATCTTCATTTAGATTAATGTAATTCTTAGCTTCTTCTTCTAATAATTGTCCATGTGTTCTTCCCCAAGCGATTAACACACGATTATCAGTGACATAAACAATATGAATCTTATGTCCCTCATCCATCCATATTAAAACACTTCCACCACAACCAAAAATTTCGTCATCAGGATGAGGAGCAAAAACAACTATTTTCATATTCATTTATCAATAGCGATGGTTTTTTTTTGATTTTTGAATTTTATTGAATTTTTCAATTGCACGATCTCGCCATACAGTATTCCATTTTTTAAAGCCTGATTTAACATATTTTTCTCTTTTATAAAAATTATAACAAACCCAATTAAATAAAACAAAAAAACGCTTAGCCCCACTTTTCTTTGTTAAACTCCTTGATTTTACACCTAAATCATTTCGAAGATGAGCTATTAATTTTCCTTCAACAGCATCTTGTAGTTTACCTTCAATTATAGAATCTTCATAGTTAATACCTTCTTCTATGAAATAATTTCGTAAAGCATCAAAAATGTTCCCTCTACATAAATGAATTATATCAGTATCTTTCTGAAAATTTAATTCTTTTAATCCATCTTTTACAAGCTCTACTGCTTTTTCTAATGGCTTTTTATTTTTCCAATTTTCTCCTTTAAACAATGTTACAGGTAGAGCCTTAAACACAATATGGCCATTCTCTTTTCTTAGAAGGCCAATGAAAGCATTTCCAACAAGATCTCCGGTACCTGAGTCATCGATTTCAATTGTCATCTTTTTTAATAACACTTTTTTTAACTTATTGGTAATTGAGTAAATTAATTAAAAAATATCAAGTTTTATAAAATAAAACATAACAAGAAATATTTATGATTTTTTCATGATAATTGAACTCTTAATGATTGGAAACGAGATTCTAATTGGAAAGACTCAAGACACAAATTCAAATTGGATGGCAAAAAGGATTACGAAATATGGGCATAGAGTAAAGAGAATAATAACTATAGGAGATGACTTAGAAATAATATCTAGTACAATTAAGGATATATTAAAACGTTCTCCTGACGTTGTAATTACATCGGGAGGAATTGGACCGACATTCGATGACATGACTTTTCAAGGAATAGCAAATGGGTTGAATAGGAATTTGGAGGTAAATCAACATGCTTATAATTCAATTAAAAAAGCTTATGAACATGCACATAGTAGAGGTCTTTTAAAACTTGAAGGAATGACAAAGGAAAGAGAAAAAATGGCATATCTTCCTAAAGGTTCTATCCCTTTACCCAATACAGTAGGTACTGCTCCAGGAGTTGAGATTAAAGAAAAGGAGACTACAATTTTCATATTACCAGGAGTGCCTGCAGAGATGAAATCAATGTTTAGAAATATTATTACACCGATTTTAAAAGAAAAGAGGGGAAAATTCATAGAAAAAGGATTTCTTTTCTCAGGCATCGGAGAAAGTCAAATAGCCGCTTATACAAGTGAATTAGAAAAGAAATATCCTCAACTGTGGATTAAAACTCATCCAAAAATTGGCTTATCTGTTCAGGTTGAGGTCTCTATAACTGCCTTTAATATAAAAAATGGAGAAGAATTAATAGATAAGGTATTAAATGAAATAAGAGAGATTGTTATAAAGCTTAATGGAATAATAAAAGAAAGAGAATAACATTAATTTTGATGCCACTTCGCAAGTGGAATTTTCAATAAGCGTTCATTTAAAATGTTTAAGCTTATATCATTAACATCTTTATAAATTTGTAATTTCAATATTTTGAGCATTTTCTGCGACTCTTACAAGTCCTGGTCGTACTTTATCTATTGAGCCAACAATCCAGTTAGATATTCTATTACTTGTAAGCGTATTTGTAAATTCTTCTGCTTTAGCAGGATCAACGGCAAGGAGCATCCCTCCAGCGGTTTCATGACAATAGCAATCATCAAAAGCATATCCTAACTCATTAGATAACTCTTTAGAAAACTTTATTGAGGGAATAATATCAATTATCGCAGATAAATCTGAATTCTGAAGCATTTCAGTAGTATGCCCAGCTAAGCCAAATCCTGTAATATCAGTTAATGCATGGACAAATGAAAAATCCTTGTATGAATGAATTGTTTTTACGACATCTTGATTTGGCGTTGTCATAATTTTTACGGCAAGATCTATGGATTTTTGGAGTTCTTCTTTAGAATAATTTTCTAGCATTTCTGGAAAATCCTTAAGAAGCCTATATGACGCCATAATTGCCTGCAATCCTATTGGTTTAGTTAATACTAATTTATCTCCTTTCTTTACACCTTGTTTTTGAATAATGGCGTCCTTGTGTATATATCCAGAGGCTGTACCACCCATTAATGGCCACTCACTATAAATAGTGTGCCCACCAACTATTCTAGAATTTATCTTTTCTTCCACAAAATATTTTATACCTTTTAAAATCCCTTCAGCAACTTCTATTGGGGTTCTATTACTTATTGCTAAGAACACAAGCATTCCTGATATCTCAGGTACATTCATTGCAAAAATATCATTTGTTACATTACAGGCAGCAATTTCACCCGCTATTTCAGGTTCATCAATAATAGGTGTGAAAACATCGATATTTTTTACAAGAACTAATTCACTATTAGGAATGGGTATAATAGCAGCATCTTCAATGTCTCCCGCTAATCCCACCTTAGCTAATAAATCATTTAAATCGTTTTGTCCGAGTTTACAACTTCATCCGTGTATTTTTACGTCCTTGGTAAGCCTATAATCCGACTTTTCCATTTCACCTCACTTTGATTACTTTATCTATTTTTGATAGGGTTTTAACTATATAAGATTATTTTTTTAAATTTTAAATAAATCATAAAGTATGTCAGTTTTTTATTCATGGAAATAAAAGCTTTTTATTTATTAATATTTTCGAATTATTTTATCGAAAAATTCGATAAACAAATAATAAAATTTACTATTACATTTCAAAAAGTTTTAATAAATTATGAAATAAAGAGATCAATGTGTTTAGTGGTCTTACGAGCGATATCAAATTGATCTCTATAATATAAGTCCAGCTTAATTTCATCAGCGGTTGGGTCAAACAGGTTCTTTTTAAGCTCTTTTTGTTTATCTACTTTTAACACATAGTTAAATTTGAAGATTTTACCTGGTTTTAACTCGTTAATTTGAAGGAATTTCGTAAAACTTTCTTTTCGTTGGAAATTCAGGTAAGATTGGACTTTTAGGGATAATTGTAAGTATTTAAAATCAAAATTGGAGGGATTTGTTAATTTAAAGTTGAGATAAATTTCATTACCAATCGTCTTAATGTTCTTTAAAAAGAGAATTTCTTTAGAATCGTGGATTTCAGATTCAATTTGTTGATAATAAAGTCTCTCATTAATAATTTTAGCATTTAGTTTATTCTTACTTATAAATTTAAGCACCAACTCTTTCAGTCTTTCGACATCTATCTTAATATAATTAGCCAGTAGATCTAACTTAATAGGATTAATAACTTTAAGATAAAACTTAATCTGATTCAGATAAAGCTTATTATTTGATTTTCTAACAAAATTTTTTAATCTATTTATCAACAATTCTTTTGTGGTGTTGAATTTGTTAAGAAAAGGTCTTATATACAAGTTGAATATATTGTTATCTTCAAAAGCTTTTTCTTTACCTAGAATTACATCAATCTTTTTCTCAGTTTCTTCAACAAAGACTTGAATTTGCGTAGAATTCAATTCAATTAACCTTTTAGTATCTGAGAATTCATTTTTTTTTATTAAAAAATCGATTTTATCACTAAGTTTATTAAAGTCATCATTAAATCTTTTCATCCCCTCAATTCTCTCTGTAATAATAGATTGGATATGTCCTTGAAGGAGTTGAA
>JAUWHL010000007.1 GCA_030605895.1 Promethearchaeota archaeon
GATATTGATGAATAATTATATCAATTCTTAAATATTGCCTTTCCCATAGTTCTCTATAAAACTAAAAATTTATTATATTACCGTACTAACACCAATTGCATTTGAAATGACAGCAGCAAAGAATATTTGAACCATAGTAAATGATATTAGAACGACAGGATAGAAAGATTTCACATTTTGAAATATCTTGGTATTTTGAATAATTACCAATAAGAGAACTACATACATAAATAGAACAGAAGGAAAATAAGAGAGTTGTCGCGTCAATGCCATCAAGGTTATCATAGTTATAATCGCAGTAATTATTAATACCCTATTTTTGGAACCTTCCGATTTTAAGAATTTTAATTTAGGATAAATCACTTTTCTTAGAAGCATTTCTATTGAAAAAAATACTGGAAGCGCTAAATAGCTTAACATAAAATCTACAACGAAATTTGATGGCCATATGAAACCAAAGGGATAGTTAAATGAGAATAACATGTAAATTGCTATGAAATAAGTTGCACATATTAATGTAAAGATTAAATATTTCAATTTAAATTGGTTTTTTATCATTTGTTTCAGATTAGGAATAGTTCTTATCTTTTTTGATTTTTTAATGTAACTTATTATTCTTATTGCAGCAAAACTTATAAGCATAAGTATAGAGGCATATACAATACCTTTTAATCCATAGAATTTTTCAAACAAGACCCAATTAAGTAGGAACGCTCCAATGTAAAGAGTTGTTGTAATAATTATTTTTAGATTATTTGAGGTATTTGTTGATAATTCAATGCCTAATGATGTAAAATGTTCAAACTTTTTCTCCTTTCTAAAGAATATTCGACTTGATATTGATATCAGAGAAATAACACTTATAAATATAAGAATTATGTTTATGAAAATTAACGCATAATTAAAATAGAATGTAATAAATATGCGTCCATTGATACTAGGTGATCCAAAAAAATGGTTTTCAAACCAATTAATTGATTCAATAAGAACTTCATCTGAGAAAAGTTGGTGTCCTCCACCTAATAAAAAACCATTTATTGGAATTACCGTACAATTTGTTAACTCTTGGGCTTTCAAAGCATTATCCGAAAAATCCAGAGCTTCATCCTCAACATGCATTATAACTAATAGATTTTGAGTATTTTCTTCATTCAATAAATTAACTGGGATATAATCGATAAATTCCTCGTTATAAACAAATCCATATCTTGGAGGTGTAAAATTGACAAGCGGTGCTAAGGCAACTATTACTTGAAACCGTGGATCTAAAGCTTGATTCATAAGCACGACCATCCCACCAAGTGAATGACCAATCAATCCAATTTGAGATGTATTCACATCTGCATAAAAAGGTAGAGTTTCCAATTCATCTAATAAGTTAGAACAATCCTGAGCTAACGCAGGTATACCTGTAATGGGGTCTATATTATTAATATTACCGCCACTCTCGCCATGTCCTTGATAATCAAGAGCAGCAACATAAAAACCTCTCTTCGTAAACTCAATAGGTATCCTAAGATCAAAATCTCTTTTCGATCCGATACCATGACAATAAATAACTAAAGGTCGTTGTCCTTGAAATTCCAAGGTTTTAGATGGATAATATAAATTTGCATAGAGAGTCGCCCCAGATGATTCAAATTGAACGCGTTCGTATCTATTATAACTTTGGGCTTTATTCAATTGTAGAGTGGTTAAAGTTATAATTAGAATTATGATGAAAATTAATATTTTCTTAAGTTGACGATGATCTTTATGCGTCATCTCACCAACAATAATAAATTCAGACTCTTCCAAAACAGTTGTTTGTTTTTTTGAGATAATTTTTTATCACTTTATTTTTTATTTTTCAAATCTTATGAAACCACAATAATAAAATAAAAAACAAACTATTTAAATGTTTTCATACCTTTTGAAACTTAAAAAGTATCATTTTTACTATTACTTTCTTTGAAAAAAAAAAACAAAAAACCCTGTTCAAAATCAAGAAAATTTATAAATAAATTGAGATAAATCTCTAATATGGAAGAAATCCATCATGAAATAACAAACAAAAAGTTCTCTATTCTACTTTCTGATGGTTTTAAGTTATTTCGTAAGAATTATAAAAAACTATTATTAACTTGGTTTATTTTCACATTACTCTATAATTTATTAAATGTCTTTTTATTAACTGATATCACATATCTATACTCTAACAATGCAATTAATAAAATAGTCTATTTAATTATTTATTATATAATTACTGGATTATTAGGCCTAATAGGTGTTATACGGGTATGTTCAATAAGCACTTATTTATTTAAAGATTATTCTATTATCAATGTTAATTTTAAAGAGGAATTTAAGAAAGCTATAAATTATAGGCTAAAATACCCCATTTTCATTGATATCATCTTTTTCATTTTATTTGGTGTTATTTTTGATTTAATTCAAGATTTTATCTATGAAACTTTATTTCTATCAGGGATCTCGGTGTTTTCTTTAGTATTTTTATCTTATTTTATTTTCATACCATTGACTTTTATTTCTTTGATTTTAAGTTCTATTTATATATTTGTTAGGTATACTTACAATATCAAAGATATTGAAAGACCAATTTATGAAGCAAGATCATTTACTAAAGGTTTTTTTTGGAAAATAGTAGGTACGTTACTAATAAATTTCATTATACTAATGATTGCTTTTAATCTCTTTATGTTTCTTTTTCAATTTATAATGATAACATTTTTTCCAGATGATATATTTATACTATTAACAATCCCTTATGCACAAACACGTAATTATGGTTTAATTTTACTAAATAATTTAATTTTTGATATACCTACAATATTATTAGGATCCTTAGCAGTATGTTTAATAACCCCTCTTTTTGCACATCAATTTTTAGAAAGAGAAAACAAAAATCTTAAAAAAATAATATAATTAATTGAACATCAAAAGTCAGATTTTAAATTTAACGCCGTTTTCGTATCTTACGTGCTTCTCTCTCAACTTCACGTAAAATTACAACGTCGTTTATTTGAATAGGTCCTTTTACATTACGGGTTAATATTCGATTTCTATCCGGTCCGTCAAGAATGCGAACTTTGATCTGTGTAATTTCTCCTGTGAGCCCCGTTCGACCAATAATTTGAATTACTTGCGCGGGAATCGATAGATCTCTAATGGAAACTTTAGATTTGTCTAATTTAACCAAAGATAATCACCAAAATAATTACTTTTTAATTTCTTCTAATTTTTTTATTACATCATCCAATACGCTTTCATTTCCGGTACCAACTTTTTCAATAGCAATTGCGCTTGAAGCTACGTTAATTCTTACAACATGACCAAGCTCTTTTTTAGTGGAAAGATACCCATACGCAATGCCCTTTTCTTCGCATAAGAGCGGGATGTGGAATAAAATCTCTGGTGGACTGACATCTTCAGCCATGACTACCAATTTTGCTTGGACTCTTTCGATAGATTTAGTTACTTCATTCATACCTTTTCTAAGCTTGGAATCCCTAGTTTCAGCAATGGTAGTTAAAGCATTCTTAAGCTGATTTTTTAATTTTTCCGGAATTTTAAATTTAACATAAGAAATGTTTAATCATCTCCTTCAAATATATTTTATTTAAGATATATTTTCATAAATCATCGATTTATTATAAGAAAAGTAATTACAGAAATTAAATAAAATTTTTCATTTAGGTAAAAAGCTGATAAATTTTGTTAAAATGAAACTTTTGATAGATTATGATAAACAGAGTTTTATCTTCATTGGGCAATTTTCTGATTTTCATAGCTTTTTCTGGCTATAGATTTCTCTCATCTATGGGAAAGGATTCTTTAAACCCTTTCAATTGTTTTTTCAAATTCTCTTCATTCCAATAGATTTTACCATATGATTTTTTTTAACCTTAAAAAAAAATCTTATTTTTTATAGATTGGTGAAAAATTAAATTTATGTCGCTTCAAAAAAATAAGGTAATCTATTTGTTTTTATTATTATTTGGAGTAATAATAGGAGTAATTGTAGTTGTTTTATTATATGTTTTTAATTGGTCTACTATAATTAAACCCTACCAAACGCATGAAGGGACTTTAGAAGTTGTCCTAACTATAGGCATTCGAATATCTATTGTTTTTTTAATGTCTGTATATACTTTTTATAGTTGGTTTAAGCAGGAAAAACAGTATTTTTCAGATATACCTTTCCTTTTTGGTGTCTTTTTCTTACTGCTCATTTTTGGGAAGTTATTAGATTTATTCATCAATTTTAGTTATTTCCAATTAGATAGCGGATTACTACTCCTTATAATGAAAGCTCGATATTTTATAGCGATTTTTGATCTCCTTCCAATGATTTTTCTTAGTATATATATGATATTAATTTCACTTTCAGTAAAAGAACGATTCAATAAATTAACCAATGAGAAATATCTAAATAAAATTAGACTTCGAATTTTGGTAATAGTTATCGCTATTGAAATTGTTGTTGATATTTTTATTCTAAGCATAAAAAATGCCCCAATCATATACCCAATAACGATTGTTCCATCTTTGATTACTATTGTGTGGTTATTTAATTTTGCCTGGAGAAATCAACGTCTTTCACAAGTTAATACCTTTATCCTTATGATCGGATTTGGATTATATTTAATTACATCAATTTTAAGACCATTAATACAATTTATTGTTGGTGAATCACCTTTATTCGTTATTACTGCAGAATCAATAGACATATTCATTTTCTTAATAATCTTTATTGGTCTTTATAAAAAATCAAATTATTCTGCAAGTAAATAAATTGAATATTAGAAGTATTGAATTATTTAATTTTCAATTTTTTTAGGAATAATCAATAGTAAAACTTTTTTTATATTGTTCATTTATTATTTCAGATTTAATTATTATTTATTTTATTTTAAGATACATTACCAAAATTGAATATACGGAGGAGATATACCATTATAATTCCAATCCGCTGCTTTAGTTGCGGGAAATTAATCGCTCATGTTTATAAACCCTATCTTGAGATATTAGAAAAAGGTGAATCTTCGGAAAAAGCATTTAAAGATTTAGGAATCGAACGTTTCTGTTGCAAAAGAATGATAGTCTCCCACGTAGACTTGATCGATGAGCTCCTTAAGTTTCCACGATTACAATAATAAATTTGTTTTTTTAAAAATAGAAAGAATTATCTTTAATTATTGTTTCCCGTAATGGGCAGTCCATCTTGTTTTTCTTGCTTTTCTTTTAAAATCAAGCATTGATTTTCGGCATTTATTACTACAGAAGTTCAGAACAGTACCATCTCTCTTCACAAACATGAGACCTCGACCGATAGGAATGTCGTAACCGCAAAAGCTACACTTTTTTACCTTTACCATTATTTCCACTCTTAAGAATTGTTTAAATTTTATTCCTTCTTAAAGATTTCAGCTTCTCCGTATTTTACAATCTTTAAGTTAATTAATGTCATATCATACGTTATTTCGTTTCCTCGAACCATTTTTCTCCTTTTATCTCCTTTTCTTTGAGGTTTATACCCAATACTTTTTTTTGATACCAATATTTTCTTTTTAACTGGCCCATGAACGCCTTTTCTCATCGGAAATCCACTGGAATCACTTCCACCCGTAATTATAAATTCATAATTTGCAAATCCTATTAGTCCACCCTTTATGATATCTCCGATTTTCATCCCTTCAAATCGAAATTTCTTCTCATCAATCTCAATTAGTTTAGACAATCCTTTTCCGGGTCCCTCGTTGCCACCACTAATATTTAGTTTGTATACAATTTTTTCAGAGGACACGATACATCAATATCGAACTTAAAAAGCAAGATTAACTTCTAAAATGTATAATTTCATAAAAATTTTATGGAAAAGTAATACTTTGAATAAGTTTCTAAATAAATCAAGATAATGAAATTTATTTTCATGAATTACCTATTACAATTATATAAGAAATTTATAGATATTCCTATATGCAAATATTTGAAGTTGTGGAATTATCAGAATTCCCTTACATGGAAACACGAGAAGTAGCTCAAGGGCAGACAGTTAGTGATATCTTGAATGAAACTAGCATTGAAAGAGTGTATTTACTCGTAGATCATGATACTAAAAGAATTTGGACATACAATGGTCCAAAAAGTTATTTTAAAGTACAAATTTATGGAGGGATTTTAGCTGGTAAGCTACGGCAACAATTAAAATTGTTTTATAGAGTTTACCCATTGAATTTATATACAAAAGAAGATAAACAATTTCAGGAAATATTAGAGAAACCGATTGGTGGAGGTAGAGCTAAGCCAATCAAAAAAAAAGATTTTCCAGAACCAACTCCAGATAAATTTGTTGCCGGTATTTCAGTCTCAAATCCAAAAATAAATAAAGCTCTAGAATATGTAAACCAGTTTCCTCAACCCGATAGCCTTATCCGAAGATTTATGATAATCGGTGGAGCTATTTTTACAGATGAAGAAATTACAGAATCATTTGTTAAAGAAGAAAAAATCACTATTAAACCTGTAAAATTAGGACGTTTGAATACTGGTTTTACATTCTTTCAAGATCATAATTATTCAACCCGAATAATCATAAAAGAACGAAATATTCAAGGACTTGAATTATTTGTAGACGAAAAAGATAAATCTCCTTCTTTAAAAATTGAAATACCTCTAATTTATGAGGAAAAATTCAATAAACCGGGTTCAATTAACTCCTTAGTTAAAGCATTTCAGATCCCTAAGAAATTACCGGGAGATATCGATAATCACGATGATTCTGCTAATTAACCCTAGGACTTCAAAGCCTTCAGAAGTTCGATCACAGTTTTTCAGAGAACCAAACTTAGGATTGTTATATTTAGCAGCAATTTTAGATTTAAATGATATTCCTGTTGAAATTTTAGATCTTGAGCAATTTATAGATTTAGATGAAGATGAGTTAGAAAACGTAATTCATGAAAGAATAATCGATTATAAGATTTTTGGCATAACTTCTCTTACTAACACTTTTCATCTTGCGTTAAATACTGCGAAAATAATTAAAAATTACGATAGAAATAACTATGTCATTTTAGGTGGGCCTCACGTTTCTTTTATGTATGAAGATATCTTACAAAATGATAAAAGAACGGAAGATCTAATCGATTATATTTGTATTGGAGAAGCAGAGAATACTTTTTTACACTTGGTTAAGATTCTCATTCATAAAATATTAAACAAGGAAAATGAAAGTATCTATGAAACACAATTAGAAAATCTTAAAGGGCTTGCATATCTTAATGCAAAAGGAAGATTTTGTGTTAATCACTCTAAAGAAGTTATAGATATTGAAAATTTACCCTTGCCCGCACGTTATAAATTATCTCAAGAAAATTATTATTACACTGTAGCTAATGTTATTGTCAATAGGGGCTGCCCTAATCAGTGTTCATTTTGCTCAAGACAGAATTTATTTAAAAATACTAGAATTAGAACTATAAAATCAATTTTGGAGGAAATTATAGATATTAAATCTTTACGGACTTATAATCACATCAATTTCTACGATAATATTAATATCAATAGAAAATTCTTCAGAAGTTTTTGTAAAATGTTTGTTGAAAATGAATTAGATATACCATGGGGCTGTGAACTACGTGTAGATACTATAAATTCTGACGACGCACGCTTATTGAAAGAAGCAGGATGTCAATTAGTAGCAACTGGTATCGAATCTGCGAATGAGATGGTTCTTAAAACTAATTTTAAATATCAAGATCCAGAACGAGTTAGAGCCGGAATTGTAAACCTAAAAAAATTTAATATGGCTATTCAGGCATACTTTGTATTAGGTTTACCAGGTGAAACTGATCATAGTTTTTCTGAAACTCGAGAATATATAAAATCTTTACCATTCGACGATAGTGATGAATTGAATTACTTTGTAGCAACACCGTACCCAGGATCTCGTTTATGGGATGAAAAAGAATACTTCGGTATTAGTATACTCGAAAATGACTTTACTAAATACGATTGTAATCATATTATATTCGAGACAAAGCAATTAAGTAAAGAGAATTTAGAAGGATTATATGCGGATGCAAAAAAAATTGAAAAAGCCTACCAACGAAAATTATAATTCAAAACAAATAATCTAAATAGTGTATTTCAATGCCTAGCGATTTTACTGAAAGTGTTATTCACATTATTAAAAATATTCCAAAGGGTAAAGTTCTTACCTATGGATTTATTGCTAAACTAGCAGGGAATCCAAGAGCCGCTAGACAAGTTTCATGGACATTACACTCATCAAGTAAAAAATATAATCTTCCATGGCATCGTGTAATCAATTCAAAAGGAAAAATAGCTTTAAAATCTATTGAAGATCGAAAATATCAAAGAAACCTATTAGAACAAGAAGGAATTACGTTTTCAGATGAATTTAGAGTCGATCTTAAAAAATGTCTGTGGAAAATCGATTCTATTGAAAAAGTGGGAAAACAGGGTTTTTAAGCTAAATACTCCTTGCCCTGTGTGGTAAGCAACTCGGAAATGTTCGAAAAAATACTGAAAATGCAATATCTTCTTTACCCTCATGAAGCAATTTTCTAACACTTTCTAACTTCTCTTTCTGATTAATTAATATATTATTAGTAGTACCAATTTGAGCAGTGTTTTTAATTCGGAAGTCAAGATTTTCGATTACTTTGTTTCCATTATCCTCTTTGATATTTCTAAAAT
>JAUWHL010000041.1 GCA_030605895.1 Promethearchaeota archaeon
TCAATAGTAAAAATTTTACATCTATGTGTGCTTCTGTGTTAGAAAGTGCTGTAGGTATTGGTGAAACAATGGGTAATAGAAAGATTAATAAAATTATTACTGAATTAGCAGAAAAAACCATATTTATTTTTGAATGTGACATTAAAACATTTTTAATAATGATTGTGAAAAAGGATTCTAATATAAACCTAATCTTCAGTAAATTACAGGAATATATCCAAAGTTTAATTAAATTATATTAGTTTTTAACAAAAAACTTTTAAAAAATCTATTTCTGATAAATATCTCAATTTTTACAAATAACTCATCCAGTCTGGATCAATCTGATTCAGAGTTTTCTCAATTTCTTTCCTTACGTCCCAATTATCATCTCCTAAAGTCTCAATCAGAGGTTTTATAGCATCTTTACTTCCAATTTCTCCTAGAGCTTTAACAGCTGATATTCTTATTTTATCATCATTTTCTTTTAATAATTGAATAAACGGTTCGATAGAATCAACATTTTTAAGTTTTCCTAATGCCATAGCAGCCCAGCTTTTTATGTATACATCATCATCATTTAAACAAGAAATAAGAGAGTTTAAGGAATCCTTATTTCTAATTCTTAATAGAATTTTAACCGCGGCTCTACGAGTCTTCCAATTTGGACTCTTCAATGCTTCAATTGCAAAATCCATAACTTTTGTACTCTCAAATTTGATTATCGCATCAACAGCTGCTTTTCTAACACTCCCATTTTCATCTTCAATCAGATTAAAGATCTGATCAATAGTATTTGAATCTCCAATTTCACCTAAGATTTTGACACAAAACATTCTTATTTGCCAAGATTTGTCTGACAATGCATTGACTATTTTATTATCAATTTTATCATCCAAAATTTTTAATAGAGATCGGTAGCTAGCCCCTCTTACGCTTGCTACTTTACTATTGAAAATAGATATCAAGAAGTCAATAGCATTAACGTCTTTTAATATTCCTAACAATTTTATTGCTTCTCTTCTTGCATTAATATTTCTTCCTTTTGCAATCTCATAAATAGGTTCAAATGATTGGGTTTTGGTAAAAATTTTATAAAGAGAATTTTTGGCAAGGTTTCTTATTTTTGCATCGTTTTCTTTTAATAATTCCAATAAGGGCGTGATTGATCTCTTACTTCCAATGTTTCCTAAAACTCGAATTGTTTCTTTCCTTACTTCAATATCTTGGTCTGTTAAATGCTCTAGAATATACTTTACATTCTTTAATTCAATAATAGTTTCTAATGCTTTTACAGAATTTTTCCGTATTATTGGATCTTCATCGTTTAAAAATTTAATTAAAGTATTTTCACTCTCTTTACTTTTAATCTTTCCAAGTATCACAGGAATTTCTCTCTTGATATATAGATCTTCTGTATTAACATTTTCATTAATAACCTGTAAATTTCCTTTTTTACCAATTTTCACAATCGCTTCAATAAGAGAATTATAGATTTCAATATTTCTGAAATGTAATAAATCTATTAATGGTTTTAGTGCTTCACTTGCATTAGATTTTCCTAAGAGAGTTATAGCTTCATTTTTTGCTTCAAAATCAGAATCAGTTAAAGCATCGATAAAAAAGGGTATTGAATCATTTAGATCTCCTTCTCCAACCTTTTTAATAAGGCTTTTTCTGACTGATCCATCTTTACAATTTTTATATTGTTCTTTTAAGAAGGTAATTCCTTCTTTTTGATAACAAGCTGTCAATATATCAATTAATTTTAGCCTCAATTGAGGATGATGATCATTTGAAAAAACAGTTTTTATATTTTGAAAATTGTCGTTTCCAATATCATCATAATGAGTTAAAAGATCAGCTGCTTTTATTTTTATTTCCATATTTTTAGATGTAGAGAATATTGAAAGAATCAGTTCCACAGCCTCATCTTTATTCATCGTCTTTATTTTTTCAGCTAACTGATCGCTATTAAAGCTCAATTGTAAAACCTCAAAATGTTTGAAGTAAATAAAAAATTAAGAAAACAAAT
>JAUWHL010000236.1 GCA_030605895.1 Promethearchaeota archaeon
AAAAAAGAGAAAATTTTAGAAAGTGTTGAACGTAATATGGAAAAAATTCTCACAAAAGAATTATCACATGGAAATCTAGATGAACTAGCTCTAAAAGAAATAGCTCGGACATTATCTGAATTAAATGAGCAAGGAGAGGGAATGAAAATAGAAATAAATAAATATAAAATTAAGATTCAAAATCACATTAATAAAGAGTTAACTAGCTTCCGGATTATTACTGATTATATTTATCACTTTCTCGTGGGGATTATTCTAATAGGATTATTGACTATTGATGAAGTAATAGGAGCAATTCTCTTTTTCATATATGCCTTGTTTAGAACTGTTGTAACTAAACGATCTGAAGCACATCTCGTATTTACTGATTTAGAAATCTATGAAGAACAAAAGTATGAAGAAAAACCAATTATTAAGTATATCTCGTGTGGGGCCGCTCTAACAGGTATTATAATTGGATTAGTAATAAATCTATTCTTACCGGTTAATTTAGAACTCTTGTTTATTTTCTATTCCTTCATCTCTGGAGTCATTTTATATGTTATTGTAAGAGAAGTTATTCCAGAAAAAGAGAAAGGAGATCCCTTGAAATTCCTAATTGGCTTAGTAGGGTTCGCTGTAGTAATAATAATCATTAATATTTTTACAAATGTTTTATAAAACTATTTTAGTAGATATAAAGGAATTTCCAATCTCATAACATAATATTAAGTTTAATGGCTGGAAGGATTCATTTTAATATAATTAACTTATAAAATTGAAATATCGTACATTCCAGAAATCTTTAAATATTTTTATTATGAAATAAACTTAAGTCGAATTATTCAACAGACTATTGTAAAATAATTAAAATAAGTTGAAAACTATGGTAGATTTTAAGAAAGATACTTGGATATATATTCTAATTGCCGCAAACAAAAATTATAAATTAAAAAGGATTCATTAATTAAGTTTAATATTCATAAGGATTTTTACACGTGTGTTTTCGTTTATTAAAAATAAGTTTAAATCTCTTAAAGGTTATGAAATAAAATGGATATGAAGAAAAAAAGTTTTAATGAAATATTAAAGATTGATGATGCTGATAAGAAAATCATCGAAATGATTGAAAAAGACCCAGATATAACCCATAGTGATATTGCGAAAGAAATTGAGAAATCTCAACCCGCAGTGGGCGCCCGGATCATCAAATTAGAAAGAAAACATCTTTTAACTAAAATAGTAGGCTTTAATGTAAAAGAAGTCGATATTAAAGTTGCTATAGTCTATATTTCTACTAAAGATGTTGATAGAATTGTTAAAAAGATTGAAAATTGCCCTTTTATTAATCACGCGTTCAAGATTTCAGGAGAATTTAACCTGCTCTGCTTTATCGCAGCTTCAGATTTACAAACCATTGAAAAATTAGTAGATTTGTGTTTTAGACGAGATGAAAATGTTATTAATGTTAAAACTAATATATTAATTGAATCCATCCATGATTTTGTTGTCCCAATCGATTTTCAAATCGAAAACTTTGATGGGAGATATTGTGGGCCAGATTGCTCGCTTCAAGATGCTCTACCAAAGTTTAAATTCAGTCAAGAAAAGGAAAATTAAATAATAAAATAATTTTTTTCAAAAAGTAATTTGTTCTATTGACCCTTTAATCTTCAATTTCAAAAAGATGAAAAATTTATTCTAACTAACCGAATTTGCTAAATCTTTCGCTTTAGCAATTTTATACTTACATTTTTCACCACAACCCTCCTCCAAAGTTGGATCATGCTCTTCTGAATCAAAATCAATAGGTAGAATGAAATCTTTTGCGATATCAAGAACGATTTCCATGGAAACACTGCTTATTTGAGGATTATTTCGAAAATGATAATTAACAATATTATCAAGCTTTTGAAGTTTTGAACTAGCGAGTAAGATACAAACGTTATGTTCCCCTGAGAGTTTAAACGCGTTGAGCATAAAAGGACAGTACTTAGCCATGTACATAATTTCTTTTGGATTCTTAGTTTTTATCTCAACAGTTGCGAGATGTAAATCTACCTTCTTAAAATTGATTCCAGGCTGGAATTGTAAAATACCATTTTTTTCCAGCTTTTTTATGCGCATACCAACGGTTGGTTGCGATCTGTTTATTTTTGAAGCGATTTCTGTATGTGTACGGTTAGGATCCTCTTGAACAAGGGCGATTATTTGCTTATCAACATCATCAAGTTTTAATTTGTCTGAAATCATAATATTTTCTTTAGGAAATTTTTTTTTCTAATTATGTAATAATTTTTACAATTTATAAAATATTAGCTTGAATTTATAAAAAATTAGTTTGTTATAATTTCAATTCTAAACACAACTAAATGAAGAAATTAAATACAAATATTTACTTATAGATTAATATATGATTTAGAAATCAGATAAGGGAATTCTCTGACAATAATAAATCATTTTTCCATCAAAGCTGATCTGAATTGCCATAATTTTAATATGCTTTTTCCTTGCTTCGCTTAAATTTTCTGAAAATTTAGGATCCATTTCCACATTTGGAGTAAAACATTTTGCTTTACGGACAACTAAAAAAAGTATAATTCCATCATGTTCAATAATTTCTTTTACATGTCTTGCTCCACGTTCTGTAGGGGCATCCGGAAAAAGAGCAATACCATCCTTAACCAATGATACACCTTTTACTTCCAACGGAACATTATCAAGTAGAAAATCGATTCTACTATTTCCAATTTTTACTTCTTTCCGAATTTCCTTCACATTAGAAAACTCAGGTAAATATTCAAAAACTTTTAGAGCAATTTTTGAGTGTAAAGCAGTATCAATAAGAACCCATTCATCATCAGTATGAACAGCTTTAATATAATACTTTAATTTACCCCGTGAGTGTGTAAATAATACTTCAGACCCTTCAACAAGTAATTCTTGCAATCTGCCGGGGTCATGAATATGAGCAGTTTCAATCCGTCCCTTGTACATAATCTCTCCGATAAATCTATTCGGTCTTGATATAAATTTACCTTTCATAAGGTTCGGTATGTCAAAAATGGGGAGTTTTTTATTTGGCATCTAAATATATTTCTTTCTAAACTTTCTCTATTTAGATTAAGTTAATTGTTAAAATAAATAGTTTTTATTATAGAGTATAACCTAAATAGATAAAAAGAGTTTTTTATTTGATTAATTATATTGAGTGAAGCAGACGATCGAACCTCTATAGAAAGTTATAAATTCCATCATATAGACACCTCTAAATGTAAGCACTGCAAAGAATTTTCCTGCGAAGAAGCATGCTTTAGAGGAATCTATGAGATTATTAATAAAGAAACAACACCTAAATGTATCGTGGTGGAAGATCGCGAAGATATGTGTGTAAAATGTCATATCTGTACTACAGTTTGTAAATTTAAAGCAATAACTATTGATTAATACATCATAAATAAAATTTCAAATTTAAAAATAAATTTCCAATAAAATAAGAAGTATAATTTCAAGGGAAATTAATTTTCACATTTCCCACAACAATATTTTTCTAAGTTAACCTTAGTATAATCGAAGTTTAAATCTATTGGTAGCACAAAATCACTTACAACATCTTCAATAATATCCATATGAACATTGGTAATTTCTGGATTACCTCGAAGATGATGATTTACTACATGATCGAGATCCTTTAAGGTTAAACCTGCTATTATAATGCTAATATTTGCATTTCCACTCAATCTAAAGGCGGTTAGCATGAAAGGGCAGTTTCTTACAATAGTGAAAAACTTTTCGGGATTTTTTGTTTGAATTTCGGCACGAGCGAAATATAGATCAGCAACTCTAATATTTATACCCGCCTGATATTTCAATACTCCTAATTTCTCAAGCTTCTTAATTCTCATCCCCACGGTAGGCTGGCTACGATTAACGTGCTCTGCAATTTGAGTATGTGTGAGACTTGGTTCTCTCTGAATTAAATCCATGATTTTACAATCAATATCATCAATTCCTATTTTTTCACTTATCATTTTCTTTCTCCTAATTAGGATCTATAAAAATAAAATAAATATTCATGTATCGCGATATAACGATATAACGATAGCATAATATTTAAATCTTTGTGATTTTTGCTTTAATAATGAAATATTTATAATCCATTAAAATAAGCTTTAAAAAGCTTTAAAAACAATTTTTTAATAAAAAACAATTCCGGTGTTGGAAAATCGAATTTCGAAGATATACAATTGACTTTTTAAAAATAATAGCAGACCCTACTAGATTAGAAATATTGGAAATTTTAAAAGGAAATGAGAAAAACTCATCAGAAATTGAAGAAATTTTAAAAAGATCGCAATCAACAATCTCAAAACATTTGAACATGCTTGTTGATAATAATCTTATAGCTTTTGAGAAAAAAGATAATAAAAAGTATTATAAAATTAATAATGTAGATATTATTGATCTAATCGATCGAATAAATTCAGTTGTATTAAATATAAACAAAGAGAAATTAAAAGATATTCAAGATGTTAGTATTAATGAAACCTTGTCTTAAATTTACAGCTATATAATTTTCTTAAATTATATTCAATTAATTATGAAATCTCTAAATAATATTGATTCTGCAGAAAATTCAATAAAAATTGTATTAATAGGGCTAGATAACAGTGGAAAAACATCAATATTATCATGTTTGAGGGGAATTAAACGCATATCGGCTTTCAATTCTCCCCAACCGACAAGGGGAGAAGATTGGCAAAGTTTTGAAGCTTTAAATTCACATTATGTAATTTTTGATCTTGGGGGTCAAAGGGCATATCGTGATGATTATTTTAATGATTTTGATAAATATTTAATTGGAACAAGAAAAATAATATATGTCATCGACGTTCAAGATATAAATCGATATGATGAAGCAATTGAATACTTGGAAAAAGTAATAGTTTCAATGGAAAAAGATAAAGAAATAAATTTTTCAATTTTTCTTCATAAATTCGATCCAGATATTGTGTTTGATAAAGATTTAAGTGAAAAAGCTATTAACGCTTTGATTAAAAGAATAAAAAAAACAATTCCTCCAAAATTTAATTATTCGCTTCACAAAACATCAATTTATGCAATCTTTGAAAAATCTACAATCAATTAGATAAGTTTAGGTAAAAATATTTAAGTATATTTTAAATGGATTGATGATTTTAGTTTTATATAATAAATAAGACTTTTAAAAAAATGTCAAATGAAAATAATCACACAACTGTGCGTAGAGTAAATCCAGAAATATTAGAAATTATTATTTTTTCTATAGCTCTGATATTTGTATTTTTTTCAAGGTTTTATAGTTATTTACTATTCCATAGTATTGCTGAGCTATTTAGTATAATTATTGCTGGGGGAGTGTTTTTAGTTGGGTGGAACTCTCGTAAATATATGAAAAGTTCCTTTTTTTTAGTGCTTGGAATATCTTCGCTTTTTGTAGCAGTCATTGATTTAATACATACACTCGCGTACTCAGGAATGAATATTTTTGTTGGTTATACTGCGAATCTCCCAACATCTTTATGGATTGCTGCTAGATATCTTCAAGCGGGTTCCTGTTTATTTGCTTCACTTTTAATTAAAAAGAACATAAAACCAAGTTATCTTTTTATTACTTATTTGAGCGTAGCGCTCATCCTAGTGCTTTTGATATTTGCTACTTTATTTCCAGTTTGTTATATTGTGGGCATTGGTTTAACCCCTTTCAAAATTATAAGCGAATATGTTATAGTTCTTATTCTTTTTGCTTGTATTTTGATAATAATTAAAAACAAAGATGAGTTTGATAAAAAGGTTTTCTCTCTACTGATTAGTTCAATTATAGCTACTATGATAGCTGAATTAGCATTCACGTTTTATATAGGGGTTTATGATTTTTCTAATCTGGTTGGGCATATTTTTAAAATAATCTCCTTTTATTTTTTGTACAAAGCTGTTATTCAAATTGGAATTGAAGATCCCTTTAATTTACTATTTCGAAAAATTAAGAGAAGTGAATTAGAATTAAAAAATATTATTGAACACTCTGGAGCTGGAATTATAATGTTGAATCAAGATGGGACATATCTATTAGTAAATAAAAAAGCAGCAAGTGATTTGGGGGGGAAACCAAAAGATTTCATTGGAAAAACACTGTACGACATATTTCCTAAAAAAATAGCTGATGAATATTTCAATAGCAATCGCGAAATAATTCAGATGGAAATTAGTAGAGCTTATCAAAGAACATTTAATCTACCTACTGGTGAAAAGACATATTGGATAGTGGAACAACCTTTGAAAGATATAGATGAGAAAAATTCTTCCCTTCTTAGCGTTTCCACAGATATTACGGAAAAAATAAAAGCAGATCAATTACTTAAAGAAGCTGAACAGCGTTATCGTACTACTTTTGAGCAATCTCCTGATGGGATTATAATTTTAGATCTTGAAACATTAAGGGCAATCGAATTTAATGATGTAGTTTGTAAAATGTTAGGCTACACACGTGAAGAATTTGAAAACCTACAAATAAATGATTACGATACTATAGAAACCCCTTCAGAAACAAGAACACGTGTAGAAAAGATCTTAAAAGAGGGTAGAGATGACTTTGAGACAAAATTTATGACTAAGAATGGAGAAATTAAAGATATATATGTAACTGCTAAAGCTATAACCTTATCAGGAAAAAAATACTTTCAATCAACATTTCGGGACATCACTGAGCGGAAAAAAGCCGAAGAAAAAATTCTAAATTTATCAAAATTTCCTTCTGAAAATCCAAATCCTGTTCTGAGGGTAAATAATGAACGAGTAATCTATGCTAATAAAACTGGAATGAATATATTTAATATTACTGAAGGAAGTCATGTCCCTAAGTCGTTAGAGGCATCTATCAATAATGCTCTAATTAATAAGGAGATCCAAGATCTTGAAGTAGAGTTAAATAATCGAACATACACTTTGATTGCTACTCCTGTAGAGAACGTTGATTATATTAATATTTATGGAATGGATATCACAGAGCGTAAAAAAGCTGAGGAAAGATTATCACAATTAATCTCAACAGTATCACATGAGTTAAGGACTCCAATTACCGTATTATTAATGTCTTTAGAATATTTAACTAAAAATAACGGTGATTTAAAAGAAGATTTGAAGGAGAAATTGATGGATGGTATCATTAGAAATGTCCATTTATTAAATGAATTAGCGGAGGATATTTTACTTATTTCGAGAATAGATGAAAATCGCTTAGAAATGGAATTGAAAGAGTATAGCCCTTTAGAAGTTATCAATGATATATTATATCTCATGGAACCAATAGGTAAGGAAAAAAAAATTGACTTTAATATTGAAGTGGACGAACAAATTCATTTAAGAGGAGATCCAAAAAGAATAGACCAAGTTTTCCGAATTATTATCGATAATGCTATTAAATATTCAAAGGAAAATTCAAAAGTGGAGATTCATGCTACTAATAATTATCAAGGTGAATATAACTTGAATAAAACTTCAGGAGTTCTTTTTAAATTTAAAGATTACGGTCGTGGGATTTTAAAGAAAGATTTACCTCATATTTTTGAACGGTTTTTCCGAGCAGGAAATGTGAATGAAATTGCGGGAACAGGATTAGGGCTAGCTATCGCAAAAGATTTAATTGAGGCTCATAGAGGGAATATTTTTGTAGAAAGTGAATTAGAGAAAGGAACAACATTCTGTTTGTTTTTGCCTCAAATAAACGATTTAAAAAATTTTAAATATTAATCATATTATTTTATTGATATTAATATTAAAGTGAAATCCCTAATGTCAGTTTCAAAACACTTAATAATGGTTGTTGACGACAATCAGGATATTCTATTTAATCTAAAACTTATACTTGAAGCAAATAATTATGATATAAAAACTGCTAATAATGGAAAAAAAGCACTCGAAATGCTCTCGACATTAGATAAAGTTCCCGATGTAATAATAAGTGATATCATGATGCCAAAAATGAATGGTTATGAGTTTTTTGCAGCTGTATCGACTAATCCTCAATTGAATCGTATTCCTTTTTTATTTCTATCTGCAAAGTCTACTTCTGAAGATATTCGATTGGGTAAAATGTTAGGAGTTGATGATTATATAACCAAACCTTTTAAAAAAGAAGATTTACTAGCATCAATCTCTGGGAAAATTGCTCGAAATAAAAAAGCTAATCTAATTGATGAGGAGATTAAGAAAATTTTTTCATCCTTAAATATTAAAATGCAACCCTCAATTCTTAATAAAGATCAACCGTCATTATGTTTATTATTGGTATATTGGGATGACGTCACTGGTCCATTTTTAAAACAAAGTTATCCCTCTGGAAAAAATTGTCTTATCTCTATAAATACTATTGGTAAGCAATTATTCCATGCGGCAACTTCGATTTATGGCCATGACAAAATCACGAAAGCTCAGGGTATTTTACTTAATATAGAGAATATTGAAAACCAAGGTTATGTATTTTTTGATTCTTTTCCTGATAAAGATGAAAGATTTGGAGAAAAACAATATATGTTATCTGTGATCGCTCCAATTTTAACTTATTTTGATTCACTTAAGATTAAAGAAGTATTAATAGAGATCTCTGAAAAAATAAAAAATGAACAAAATTGGGAAATAAAAGAATATTGGGACAGAATATTAGAAGTTATGTCAGATAGATCTACTCTACTTAATCCTCAATCAAAATAAAAAAAAATTATACTTAGTATTCTATATTCATTTCTTTAACATAATCAAAAGCAGAATACGCTGCTATAACACCTTCAGAAACTCCTGTAATAGCTTGTTTAAAAGGAGCATCTGCTACATCTCCCGCAGCAAAAATACCTTGAACATTTGTTTCTGATTTGCGATTTATTATAATTTCACCTTTTTCATTTGTTTCAACCCCAATACTTTCTGCTAAATCAGAATTAGGAATTGAGCCAATCTCAATAAACACACCATCAACTTCAAGATGTTTGCCATTATCAAAAACTACAGATTTTACTTTCCTTTCACCTTTTATCTCAGTAACATTAGTTTTGTAGATAATCTCTATTTTTTCATTTTCAAGTACACGTTTCTTGTTTATCGGTTCAGCTCTAATATCTTCTCCACGATAAAGTATATACACTTTTTTCGTATTTTGTGATAAAAATAGCGCTTCTTTCGCAGCAGAATCACTTCCTCCTATTACACATACGACTTTATCTTTGTAAAATGGACCATCACATGTAGCACAGTATGAGACACCTCGACCAGCAAACTCCTCTTCTCCAGGTATACGTATCTTCCTTCTTTCTGATCCGGTAGCAATACATATACTATAAGCTTTGAATTTTTGAAAAAAGGACTTTAAAACGAAATGATCCTCCAGTTTTTCAATACTTCGAATCTCATCTGAGATGTATGGTATCCGTAATGAATCCATATGGTCTTTAAACATATCCATTAATTCTTGGCCGCTAGTACTAGTTATACCTGGATAATTTTCAACAAGATGAGTCGTTGCTATTAATCCTCCAAACGTCTTCCCTACAATTAGTACATCCATAGCAAATCGAGCAGCGTATATTGCACATCCAATCGCTGTTGGTCCACCCCCTAAGACGATTAGATCATACGTTATTTCTAAATCAAAGTTTTCCATATCAATATTGAACACGCAAATTACCTCCAATCAAAGCACTTAATATTTCATTTGGCCCAACCATTCCAACTAAGGTCTTCTGATCATTTATAATAGTATATGGAACACCCGCGGCATCATAATATTGGCCAATGTCAGGATTTGCCATGATATCAATTATTATAGTTCTAATTTTCCCTTCAGAAGCAATTGCAAAGGAATTACTGATTGCAACAACCTGGGGACAATAGGGGCAAGATTCTGTCATCATTACTTTAATTGTTGATAGTTGTATTCTATTTAGATTTTTTTTTATTGTAGCTTCATAATAATTGGGAGTTCCTGCAAAGTTAAATATAGCTTGGATGAATGGTTGAATCTCTCCTTCTTTTGGAGATGCCAAATATCTGATTATCTCTCGACCATCATTATCTATAAAAAGAATTGTTGGGACACGGTTAATATCATACTTTTTTACGAATTCTGGAGTATCATCTATTGATTCTTCTTCAATTGTTAGCATACCATTTGAATTTTCTTCATAAATCCGTAGTAAAGTCATAAATTCTCCACAATCCATACAGGCTCTTATTTTGGCCCCATCTGGTTCTATTCTTTGAGATGTAAAAACCTTCAGTTTAACAGGCTTTTTTAATTTAGCCATCTCACGTCTAATTATATCTTTATATCGATCATCCGAACTCATTTTTATGAATCACCTTACTTATGCATACATTCCTCCAAAATCTCTTCCCCCTTTGGTAAGTTTATCTAGCAAATCTTGAGGTGAAAACATTCCGTATATATGATCCTTTTCATTTATTACTGTGTGAGGAACACCTTGAACTTGGTATTTCTTACCGATGTCTGGATTTAAATTAACATCAATTACTTCTGCTGATATTTTTCCCTTAGAAACTATAGCAAAGAGTGTAAGAACAGGTACAGTCGCCGGACAATATGGGCATGTTGGAGTAATAAAAATTTTCATTTTTGACTTATCTATCTTCTTAATATGAGTAAGGATTTGATCCGCATAATATGGCCTTACTCCTGAGAAATATTGTATACTATTAAGAAAAGGCACAAATTCAGATCCAGTTGGATGAGCCAAATAACGAATAATCTCTCTATTATTTTGGTCAATGAACAATATAGCGGGGATTTTAGTAACATTGAATTTTTTTGCTTCAACATCATTTTCTTCAGTAGATATTTCTTCAATTTTTAATTTTCCTTCAGAAAGATCTTCTAAGGTCTTTAATAATTCATAAGTACCTTCACAAGCCATACATTTTCTTAGTTTTGTTCCATCTTCTTGAGTTCTGAAATCAGTAAATAACTTTAAAACTACTTTATTCTTTAACTTAGCCATTTCTCTTTTAATATTATCCATTTCATTTTGTGAAAATAACATAAAATCACCCATTACAATATCAATCTATTATGAATATTTGCTTTCACACTTAAAATAATTCTTCGTTTAAAATATAAAAAAAAATAGGTATGAATAGTTTTTGAATAAAATTTTATAGAATTGTACTAATAATTCAAAAGATAAATTTCAAGGGTTCCATCCTTTTGATATAGCCATAGTACCGATCGTCTTCTGTGGTAGTACAGGAAGCGGAAGATTAAATTTAATCCCTAAAATTATGTGGTTATTCCCAAGGTAAGAAAAATTCCTGCGAGATTCAAACCTACAATTGAGATGTATCCAATTATAAATGGAATTAACGTACCCCAATCTCCAAATGCTCCTCCAAATTCTCTTAAAGTAAATTTTTTGTGATTTTTTTCAGTGTCTTTTTCACAAATAAAGCTATTAGATTCCAAATTAATCAAATATGTTAAAAGTGCTAAATTTCTTAAATTTCTTAAAATAATTTATCAGAAATATGAATTCAATTAATTAATCTATGTTTGGAAATTAGCTTTTTCCATTTCCATAAATTTAAAAATATTCAATTTATCTTATTTCCAAATTTAGCTTTATTTAATGTATTTAAATAACACAAGGAATTTATCTTACGTTCTTCTCATTATGGAGTATTTACATGTCGCTTGAAAGTAGGTTAAATTTTGAAAAGGTAATTTCAAGCATTTCTTCTCGATTTGTTGGTAGAGTAAATCTTGATGATGCCATTGATTCATCCTTTGAAGACATGGGAAATGTATCAAAAGCAGATAGAGTTTCTCTATTTCTTTTTAATGAAGAAAATAAATTCTTTAGAAATACCCATGAATGGTGCTCAGAAGGGATTAATTCCCAAATAGAAAACCTTCAAAAAGTAGATATTGGGATAATTTCCTGGTGGATTAACCAAGTTGAAAAAATTAGTTTTGTTAACATTCGCAATGTTTCTAATTTACCAAATGGATCTCAATCAGTAAAGAAGTTTATGGAAATACAAAACATCCAATCATTTTTAGCTTTTCCTATCTATATCAGCACAATGATTAATGGATTCGTTTGTTTTAGTAAAACCACAGAGAAACTTCAATGGAAAGGTAAAGATTTTGTGATTCTACGAATTTTTGGTCAAAGTCTAGGTGACACCATTGAACGATTAAATGCTGAAAAAGCATTAAAGGAGAGTCAAGAATTATTAAGAGCTACATTCGAAGCAACCGCAGATGGAATTCTTGCTGTTGATAGTAATGACGTTATTACGCATTTAAATGAAAGATTTATTTATATGTGGCGAATTCCAGATGAGATAATTGATCAAAAAGATTTCACTAATTTATTAAATTACATCTTAGACCAACTTAATGAACCGGATAAATTCTTATTAAAATTAAGGAATCTTGAAAAATCATCCAATGATGGTTATGATATGATTTTTTTTAAGGATGGACGTATATTCGAACAATATTCTTGTCCATTAATTCAAGATGAGGAAAATGTAGGGCGTGTTTGGAGTTTTAAAGACATCACTGAACATCAACATGCTGAACAAGAATTAAGAAAATCTGAAAATAGATATCGAGAAGCATACGAAAGAGCAGAATTATTTAAAGATGTTTTTACGCACGATATAAATAATATCTTTCATAATATAAAATCTTCCGCAGAATTAATCTCAATATTGAAAGAAAAATCAGAAAGTTTAGAAAATTTAAACGAGTTTTTTCATATTATCGATAGTCAAATTGATAGAGGAGTAAAATTAATAAATAATGTGCGTAAACTTTCTAAACTTGAAGAATCAGAAATTTCATTGAAAAGGGTAGAGATTTATAAAGTTTTAGATGAAGCAATACAATTTGCGCATAAAAGTGCCCAAAATAAGAAATTAGATATACAAATTCATAAAGTAGTTAATGATGAACTATTTGCTGAAGCTAATGAATTTCTTTTAGATGTATTTGAAAATATCTTACATAATGCAATAAAATATAACTTTAATGAATCTGTTAAAATTTATATTGAAATTACTAAAGTCGTTAATGATTCGCAGAATCTCATTAAAATTGAATTCAAAGATAATGGCATGGGTATTATTGACAAAAAAAAGGAACTAATATTTCAAAAGGGACACAGCAAGGATAATAATGTAAGAGGGATGGGAATTGGTTTATCTCTTGTGAAAAAAATTATTGAAAGTTATAATGGTAAAATTTGGGTTGAAAATCGTGTAGAAAATGACTATTCTAAAGGAAGTAATTTTGTAGTTGAAATTTCAGAGGCATCCTTAATAAAAAATATTTCTTAAAATCAAACCTGCTCTTCTTAACCTAATTTAAAGTAATAATTCAAATATATCTATAGATCTACTTTAAAAATAAATAATTAATAAAAAAGAATTTTTTAGATTTTATTAATCTTTTTTGATTTTAACATCAATTCTCTGTATGCCAACTTCTTTATTACTTGGCATTGGGACCCCACAATGATCCCTTAACCTTTCACTGTCCTTAAATGCTTTATCAAGTTCTTCTTCTAATTCGTCATCTATATTTTCATTATCTGTCATAATTTACAAAGAGAAATTGTATTATTTAAGGGTTTTATTTATAAATAAAAAAAGAGAATTTAAAATACTATTTACTTTTTAAAATGTTCTAATACTGCTTTTTCTTTCTCAACAGGCCTTCTTTCAGGAACAATTACATAAATTGTTCCAATAGTTTCATAATAATCTGGTCGTAAATATAAGTTACAGTAGCACGCACCATATTCTTTAATATCTAATGGGGCATAATCACACGGACAAATTAAATCTCTATCCAAATCTCGATTACCTGAAGCAAGACGACATGGACACGATTGATATCCATAATTTTTCTTATTTTCCACTAAACCAACAATTAAATTATCTAGAGTTTCTTGATCTTTATTTAATATCCAATTATTCGTGTCACAAACTTTATTACAATATTCCTTCATTCCTTCTATAGTTTCCATATCCATTCTAATTCCCTCCAGATTTCATTAATTCTTCATATTTACCCGGATTGTACCCAACTACAACTTCATTATCACATATCATATATGGATAAGAAACTCTAGATTGGAATGTCTCTTTTAGATAATCTATTATTTTTGATTTCTCTTTAAAATCAATTTGATCTAAATCGACATATTTATATTGTACATCATGGTCTTTCAACCAAGCTTTACATTTTTTACACCACATACACGTAGATAAGGTTAGAATCGTAATATCTCTATTTTTCTTTGAACCTTCAACAGTTTGTGCTACTTTTTCTATAATTTCAGACATAATTTAAGTTTTTCCTCATTTTTAAAAAAGTTTTTGATTCAAATAGATTTTATATTTAATTTCCATTTTGGATCGATACACTCAAAAGCTTCTTCTGTGAGTTTTCTAATGTCGCTGTGACAGGAATCTAATAATATACCCAAATACTTAAGTGCTCTTTTATCTCCAATTTTCATTAGGCTTTCTATTATTATAAATAATCTAGTTTTATTTTGATCATCTTCAGACTTTTCTACCTCTTGTTTTAAAAAATCGATTATTATCATAGTAGCTTTTGGGTCTTTAATCTCCCCCATAGCTTCAATTATTCGGTTAATCACAACTGTATCTTTTTCAGATTTTAAAGCTCTATATAACATGTTAGTGGCTCTACCTTCTTTTAATTTTCCAAGATTTTGCGCAGCTGTTCCCCGGTCTTTCCAACTAGAGCTTTCAAAAAGATTTTTTATATACCTATTAAATGCTTCATTTCGAGTTTTTTGATCCATCTTAAGATAAAAATAAGAATAAGAAATAAGAATCTGTTGTTAATAATTTATTAAATATTTTTAAAATTAGGACTAAAAGTTAAGAGACTTTAATTGTATTTTTATCAATTTTAAATCTAATCTGCTATTTTAAAATTCTTACTCAAATTTATTTAATCACAGATAAATAAATTATATATCTGGAGATTTCCATTTTCTATAATAATTATCATATTTCTTTAAAAGATCACTAGGATCCAATTTTTTGTTCTCTTGAATAGCTTTTATTGCTTCCAAGATAATTTCAGTTTGTAGTAGTTGAAATTCTTGAGTTTTCATATCGGAAGTGGTAAGAAACCTTTGAGTAATTTCATTTGATTTAAGAGTATCCATAGTATTAATATTATAAATATCCAAAAAATATCCAACTATAAATGCTCCCAAAAGAAGAAATGGAAATACTATAATTAACATCCAAAATGATATTCTAAAAGCTAAAGAAATTAGTGATATTGCACTTACTGTTGAGACTGCGATTGAATAATAAGATTGCCCCATTTTCAATCTAGATAATTGTTTCCCGATAAATTGAGCAGATTTAACTCTTTTTATTATTTTTGATTTTTTCAATCTTAGCAATTTTAACACCTCTATTTTGATTTTTTTATTTTATATTTTAATTTTCAGGAGTTTTTAGTTTCTGAAAATATTGAATGTTTTATAAACAATATATGTAAAGTTCTATTGAATTATTGCTTTTTAATCTAAGATATTTATAAGTTAGAAGATAAAGCTTTTTTACTCACCATGTTTATTTGTATAATATGGAAGCAAAAACACCTATAGTTATAACTAAAGAAGACTGTCATCGTTGTCATGAATTGAAAGAGTGGCTAAATAAACGCGAAGTTAGATACATCGAACGAGATATAAATGATGAGGAATTTGTACATGAGCTATTACATGATGACAATTTTTTAAAGACATTCTGTGACGCCGATGGATGCATAGTGAATACACCAGTGGTAATCCATAAAGGAAAATACTGGTTTAAAGAACTTTGGGGCATATCTGGTCTTAGAGAAAAAGAAGCAGAAAAATTATTTGGAATTAATTAGTTTTTTTTTATTTAATTCATTTTTTATTCTTTAAATTCTATTAATCTTTTTATTACTTTTCGGATCGTTTTCAACCCTTCTTCATCTTTTTCAATACCTTGTTTTCCCCTATCTTTACTCCATAAACTTGCTCCTAAATTGGCTCCAAAGGCGCCGCCAGAGACAACTATAATATGGTTTTGTTGATAAAAATCTAATATACTTCTTATACCAATTTCTTGTCCTCCACTTCGATCGCCCCCAACCGCTAGTGCTGCACCGATCTTATTTTTAAATACATCAGGATTCTTAGCAACCATAGCACGACAGCGATCCATTACTGTTTTCAGTTGACCCGATAAATTACCTTGAAAAATTGGAGTACCAAAGAGAAGAAATTTAGCTTCTTCTAGTTTACCATAAAGATCTTTCATATCATCTTTATTAATACACCCCTTTTTTTCTCGAATACAATAATCACAGTGAAGACAAAAATTAATTTGCTTATTTCTAACGCTCCAAAACTCCGTGTCAAATCCAAACTTTTCAGCAGCATAGTTTAAGGCATAGTGAACTGCAAATTCAGTTCCTTGTTTTCTAGGGCTTCCACATATTCCAAGTAATAGATTCTTCTTTTCTACCATAATAATGCATTTAACTTGTTTTTATTAATAATTAATCATTATGTATAAAAAAGTTTTAAAATCTCAAATATAGATAATTAAAAGTGGAATCTAACTCCAAAAAAGACAAACCAAACAATTATTTTATTAAATACAATATATTCATTCTAGCAAGGTTTTTATTTACGCTTTAAATTAGAACTCTAAGAGAGTGATTTAGA
>JAUWHL010000175.1 GCA_030605895.1 Promethearchaeota archaeon
TTCTCGTGATAAGTCCAAAATTCTCTATAATTTTTTCCAATATAATCTTTCAATGTGTGGGTTGAAAGTAAATTACTTGTAGCATTATTGCAATCTACTATATTACCTTCTAAATCGAATAATGAAATAGAGTAAGGAGATTTATCAAATAATTGATGATATTTTACTTTTGCTTCCTTCTGTTCAGTAATATCTCTTATAATAGTTATAATTTGGTTAACTTTTCCCCCACTTATTATAGGAATTTTTAAAGTTTCAGAAAATACATTTCTATTAGATAAATCAGTTATTTCTTTTGTAACTAGAAGTTCCCCAGTGGTGAAAACCTTTTCATATTCACTATAAATATCATCATAGTCTAAAAAAGGAAATACCTCGAAAACTGTTTTACCCTCAATATCTACACTAACATTCAATTTATCTAGCCATTTAGTCATAGCTGGATTTTGATATGTAATTCTTAATTCCTTATCTACAACATGCATAGGATCATTTAAAGAATTAAGAATCGTGCGATATTGTTGTTCTGATTCACTTAGAGCATCTTCTGTTTGTTTACGAGCAGAAATATCAGTGATAACGTGAACAGCTCCAGTAATCTCTCCCGCGTCATTGAGGACAGGATCTACAGAAATTTCAACCCATTTATCATTTATCATTTGAACAATAGCCTCTCTTTGGCCAGTCTCCCTCATACGTTTCACAGGACACCAATCAACTGGTTCTGAAGTACCATGCACTAGTTCCAAACAAGAATGACCTATGATTTCATTATAATTAGACTTTCCCAAAATATCTAAAGTTGCTTTATTGCATTGGAGGATCTTATGATCTGAATCAATAAGAAAAACAGATTCACTCATTGCATCAAGAGTTATTTGCCATAGTTTGTTGTTATTTTCGAATTCAACTTCAACTTTCTTATTTTTAACAGTATTTTTCAAGATATACTTATCCCCAATTTCCTTCTAGTAATTAATACTTTTTCAAATAGAACTCTAAAAAATGAAATAAAAGGATGTATTTAACAATTTGCACTATTTTCTAAAAACGAGTTATCGCAATAGAATTAAATGCAACATTCAACTTCTATATTAAAATGGATTAATAAAATATGATTCAAGGTCCTAGAAATATTTTAATATAAAAACATCTATACTCTTTATAATAATGATTTCAAATAAGACTGCTTTAAAGATGAATATAAGGGAAAAGTCACCCTTAGTTGGTTTACTCGCAGTTTTATTATTATCTTGAGCGAAACAAATCCTCATGCTCTTTTTCTTTTACAATTTCCCCGGATTTGTTCGCGTGGTGCCAAATTATAATTGAAAGAGAGCATAGGTGTTTTCTAACTCAAATATGAATTCAAATTATATGAAAAGAAGGAAAATTAAAAATAGTGTTATTGAAAATGTATCATCCTCAACAGATTGAAAGAAAATGGCAAGATAAATGGCAACAAGCTAAGATTTTCGAAGCAAATCCAGATTTTAATAAAAAGAAGATCTTTATAACTTCACCTTACCCATATGCTTCTGGTACTCTACATATAGGTCATGGGCGGAGTTTTATAAATGGTGATATTTTTGCTAGGTATTATAGAGCTAAGGGATATAACGTTTTGTATCCTATGGCATTTCATATAACTGGTACTCCTGTACTAGCAATTTCTTCTTCAATAGAAAGAAAAGATCAACAAACAATATCAAGAATGAAAGAATATGTAAGTTTGCATACTATAGATAAACAAGAAGTAGAAGAAATCGTAAAAAGTTTTGTAGATCCATGGAATGTCGTTAATTATTTTTCCAAGACAATGAAAATTGATTTTAAATCTATTGGAATGAGTTTGGATTGGCGAAGAGAATTTACTACAGGGGATGAAATTTACAATAAATTTATAGAATGGCAATATTTTCATTTGAAAGAAAGAGAGTATATCGAAAAGGGTGAATATCCAATTCTATATTGTCCTCATGACAACAATGCCGTTGGAGAAGATGATATTTCACGGGGAGATGAGTTGGATCTAAGTATTAATGAATATATTTGTATTAAATTTCCTTTTGAAGATGGTTTTCTTGTTGCTTCAACATTAAGACCAGAAACTATTTACGGAGTTACGAATATCTGGATTAATCCAAATGGAAAGTATATAAAAGCTTCCGTAAATAAAGAGATCTGGTATATTTCTAAAGAAGCAAAATTTCTGTTAGAAAATCAAGGGAAGGATATTGAGATCGTTGATAGATTTAGCGGAGAAGAAATTATTGGAAAGAACGCTGCAGGAGTTTATGGAATTAAAGAAATCCCTATTCTACCGGGAGATTTTGTTGATACTGCTACAGCAACAGGTGTAGTATACTCAGTTCCTGCTCATGCTCCTTACGATTATATTGCTTTAGTTGATTTACAAAAGGACAAAGAGTTAATTGAAAAATTTAACTTAGATCAAAGGCAAATTGAATTGATTTATCCTATACAGATAATTGATTTAAAAGGATTTAAAGATTTTCCCGCAAAAATTTATTGTAATGAATACGAAGTTAATTCACAAAACGACAAAGAAGAGCTCGATCTAGCAACTAGTGAGAATTATAAAGATGAATATTATAATGGTGTCCTTAATGATAAATGTGGAAAATATCAAGGAATAAAAGTGAATGTAGTTGTTAAACAAGTTACAAAAGATTTGATTGAAGAGAATAGAGCAGATAAATTATATATACCGGTTACGAAAAATCTTAAATGTAGATGTGGCGCTGAAATAATCGTCTCTATTCTTCAAGACCAATGGTTTCTTAATTTTCAAGCAGGGAATTGGAAAAAGAAAGCATTTAAATGTCTAAATAGCATGACTATAGTGCCTAATAAATATAGATTAAATTTTGAAAATATTTTTAATTGGTTAGAAAAAAGACCATGCGCTCGTAAACGCGGATTAGGGACTAAACTACCTTTTAATAAAGAGTGGATAATAGAATCTCTAAGTGACAGTACAATTTATATGGCTTTCTACACAATTTCACATAATATAGGAGAGTATCATCTTAAACCGGAACAATTAATTCCAGAATTCTTTGACTATGTATTTTTGGAAAAAGGAGATTCTAATGAACTATCAAAAAAAATTAGTATTGAAGAGAATATCCTTAAAGAAATGCAAGAAGAATTTATTTATTGGTATCCTGTCGATCATCGTCATACTGCGATAATGCACATTTCTAATCATTTAAGTTTTTTTATATTCCATCATGTTGCTATTTTTCCAGAGAAACACTGGCCAAAATTAATATCTCTAATTGAACCTGTAAATGTGGAAGGTCAGAAAATGGGTAAATCAAAGGGAAATGTTATTTCCTTGGCAGATATTCAAAGTAAATACTCAGCAGATTTATTTAGGTTTTATATTTCACATAGTGCTGATTTTGGAGTTAATATGGATTGGAGGGAAAAAGAAATAGAAACAGTAAGAAATCATATTTACAAATTTTATACATTTATGGTTGATAAAATTCAAGAAACAAGGAAAACCAGACCAGAATTTAAAGAAATAAAATCAAAATTTTCAAAAGTTCTTTTATCAAAAATTACTAAAAAATTCACGCAAGCTGCTAAAGCAATGGAAGAATATAATATAAGAAGATATCTACAAACTTCCTTTTATGAAGTATTTAATTTAGTACAGGAATTTTACAGGGATACAGACAATATTGATGACTTTCTAATAATCTTTAAACTGATTTATCAGGATTGGTTGAAAATACTCTCCTTAACTATACCACATTTGTGTGAAGAATTATGGGAACTTGGTGGAAATGGAAATTTCATATCACAAGCAGTGTTGGGAGAATTTAACAGACAATACATTAATAATAAACTTGAATTTGAATTTGAATACATCACAAATATTATCGAAGATATTTTCAATATAAAAAAAATAGTAAAATCAGATATATCTAATAAAATTCATCTTTATCTTGCTCCCGTATGGAAATATAAAGTAT
>JAUWHL010000100.1 GCA_030605895.1 Promethearchaeota archaeon
ACTAAAGATATTATCAGAATCTAAATCCTGACTCTTTAAATCTTTAATTTGAAAAATATTAATATAATTTTAATTGTCAAATTATGTAATCTGATTGATATTTATATTAATTAAAAATAAATTTAATGAGGAGATCATTAAAATCGAGACAAAAAATAGAATTTTTTTAGATTTACAAGATCTTAAATTCCCCATAAAAAATACCTCTGAATGTTTGAGTTTTACGTAATAATATCCCTATTAATTAAAAAAAAGGTTAATATTCTTATGTAATAAAAATAAAGTTTCATAAATTTAAATGATTGTTATATTGAATTCATGATAAAATCTCTAATTACGACTATATAGTCTCCAACTTATTTTTACCATTCTTATGATTTATGTGAATTACAAAATATAGAGTACATCCTTCAATTAATAAAAAAGAGATCAATGAGTAAAATTCTTGTTGGTAACTTAAAATGCTGTAAATTATTAGCCAAATTTAAAAAATCTCTTTTAGATTTCTATATATTCTCGATAAACATTTTCATTTTAACCTTACTTTGATAATCAAACTATTTAATTAAATAGATTTTTTTTTCAAAATGTTTAAAAATAATATTATTAAAAAGTGAAATTAGTAGATTATTCAATTTGGTAAGAATTCGTTTTTCAAATTTAAGATTAAAGAATTTTTATCCTTTTCTGAAATACAATTTGAATTATGCCCACGGTTTGTGTATATATCTGGTGGAATATCTTCAAATAAAGAAAGAATTAAAATTAAGGCATTAGTTACAAAAGCTCTATTTTGTGTTCGTTCAAGCATTTTCATAAGTTCTATAATTGAGTGATTTTTCCAAATTTCTTTAGTCTCTGGACTAATATTTTCATCTTGAAAACAATCGACTATTTTCAAATAACACTCTAATTCAAATTCTTTGCTATTTGTATTAATTTTCATCTTTTTTTAGCTAATGCTTAATTTCTAATTATTTAAACTTAAAACTTATTTTTAAGCCCATTCATTTTATTAATTTTATGTGATGGTATTCCGCACAAATAGATCATATATTATATTTATTCATCCAAATATGTCATATATCTTAAAATTTTTATGAAAATATTTTGTGTGTAAAAAAATTTATGATATTCTAATAAAAAATCTTCCAGCTATTTTATTTGCTAATATAATATACACATATCATCTTAATTCCATAGGCTAAGAATTTAATATAAATTTTCGATATATTTATTTTTTGAGAAATTAGTTAAAAAAAAAATTGGAGAAAGTGTTAATTTTAGTTTTTACTTAGTTCTAGGTTGAATTTCCTTTACTTAAGAAAATACAATAGTTGAAAATAATAAAATAGGGAATTTTAAAAGGTGGGGTGAAAATAGATATTTTTAAAGGATTTATGGTTTTATTCCTATTTTTTGTAGTAAATGTACGAATTTTAGAGCTTAATGTTCACATTAGCCTTTTCTGTACATTGTATATACGTTTTACTCTATATATCACCCCTTTTTTTAAAAAGAAGGATATTTTTTCTGCATTACAATATTAAGACAAATGTGTATATAAAACTTTTCTTATGATTCAGATTTACCCGGTAATTTTTAGTTCGTGAAAATATTATAAAAAGAAAATGTTAAAAAGAATTTAGATTATCAATTTACCTTCTTCATAAATGACCTTATCATCAGCCAAAATTTTAGATCCAGGTAATTTCATATCTTTTAAAATATCCCAATGTATCCCACACTTATTTTTTGAACCAGCTTCTTCAATTCCAGATCCAAGAGCGCAATGAATAGTTCCTCCTATTTTTTCATCGAAAAGCATGTTTTTCGTAAATTGAGTGATACCATAATTAGTCCCAATAGCAAATTCTCCAAGTATATCAGCATTTTCAATTTTCAATATTTCTTTAAGGAACTCTTCTCCTTTATCAGCACTCGCTTTAACAACTTTTCCATCTTTAAATTCGAGAAAAATATTTTCAATTTCCCTTCCTTGATAAATTCCGGGATATGTAAATCTAATATGCCCATTTACAGAATTCTCAACTGGACCTGTAAAAACCTCACCAGCAGGTAAATTGAGATGACCACAATCATTTAACCAAGTTCTACCTTTTACAGACATAGTTATATCAGTATCTTCACCAATTATTTTTATACTCTCAACTTTATTTAATAATTTACAAACTTCCTCTTGTTTTTCTTCCACTTCTATCCAACTTTTAACTGGATCATCTTTGTCTAGGAATAAAGCTTTCTTTATAAATTCAAAATAAGATAATAAATCCATATTTGCTTCTTGAGCAAGGGAATTACATGGGAAGGGTATAAGAAGATATTTTAATTCTTTTTTACCTATTCTATCCATCAAGATGCCCCAAATCTCCCTATTAGCTGGTGATCCTTGAACTTTTGATATCAATTTTGGATCAACCAAACTCATTTTACGAGTATTATAATCTCCAGATATTACAATATAGGAATCAAATTCTTTAATTAACTTTTTTTGAATAGGATCAACATAAAGTAATTGTTCTTCAGATGAATATTTAAATTTTAATTCTTGAATTCCTTCTATTGCAGGAAGAAGAAGAGGATAACCTCCAGCTTTAATAGTTTCACTATACATGGCTTGAAAAAGCTCTTTTGCTAAAGCAGGACCTGTAATGCATATCCTCTCTCCCTTCTTTATGTTAACAGCATGATTTATCGCTAATTTCGCTAATTTTTCATAAAAAATATTTATCATATTTAACCTAATTTTTCATATAATTTTTATGTTTATGAAATAGAAGACTTAAATAATTCTAAAAAGAATTAGAATTGATATATATAA
>JAUWHL010000188.1 GCA_030605895.1 Promethearchaeota archaeon
TCAATAATATCTTGTTTCGCTTCTCGTAATTGTTTTAATATATCTAATTCTGTAGTTTCTTCTGATTTAACAGACAGATTTGTATAATTGATATAATTTTCAAGGTTTTGTTGTTTAAACAGATTCATAATCTCTGGAACATTAGAATATTTCCTCTTAAATTCATCTAATTTTGAAATAAAATATGGAGGTAATAGATCAAATAAATTTAAATTCTCAAGTTTTTTAACATCCAATTCAAGCAGGTAATCAATTAAAATGTCGAATAATATCTTGTTCACATAATTTGTTAAGTAGATTTGAAAATAAGAATTATAATCTTGAATTTCAATTCTATCTTTATTTAAAGATTCAAAAAAATCCTTTTCACTCTCATTTAACTTATCCATTGAGACTCCAATTGTATTTAAACCAGTTTTAATTGCTTTTAACATCTTTCTAAGATTTGATATTAAATTTTTTTCACGTTCGTCATCAGTTTTTTTATCTAAATCAAGTTTTTTATAGATAATTAGATCTTTTAAATAGGAATAACTATTTTGATAATATTCTAAAATCTCATCTCTCATAAAGGCAAAAAAAGCTGTAAAAATGTCAGTAATCTCTTTCATGTCTCAAATATTTTATTATATTCTATAAGATATATTGAAAATTATTTATCAATCTAATTATGTTTTTGTATATTTATTTTTTTTCCTTGTTGGTAATCTTTATTATCTGAAGGGTATTAATTTCATTAATATGCCTCAAGAAAAATCTAGATTAATAATTAAATCAGGAAATGTTTTTGATTCTGTTAAAGGGATATTGAAAGAAAATCAGACAATTGTAATTCTTGAAAATAAAATTCTATGGTGTGGAGAAGATGATGTTTTTGATAAAGAATCGAATGATAAAATTATTGACGTAAAGGGAAATACAATTATTCCAGGAATGATTGATTGTCATGTCCATCTTGAAAACACAGCAGAACCAGATTATGAGAGAAAATATCTTAGGACAACAAAAGCAATGTGGCATTATTATGCTTTACAAAATGCTCAAAAGCATTTAATAAATGGTTTTACTTGTATACGAGATTGTGGAAGTTTTCCAGATTGGGCCCCATCTTTACGTAGAATTCTAGATAATGGTGTTTTTGCAGGACCTAGGTTGATTATATCAAATCTTCCTATTAGTCAGTGGGGTAATCAGGAAGCAATTGGACCAATTGAAGTAATAGAGTACTATGGGAGATTTAGTGAAGTTAAAACTGGGATAGATGGGATAAAGCACGCAGTTAGGGATAGAAGACGTTCTGGCGCTGATTTCATTAAGACAATTACAACTGGGGGAGTATTACATGGTATATCATCTAAAGTTGATACCAGCCTATTTTTAGATGAGGAATTATTAGCAATGACAGAAGAAGCTCATAGATTTGATATGCATGTTGCATGTCATGTTCATGGTCGCGAAGGAATATATAAAGCTGTTAAAACAAACGTGGACACCATTGAACATGGTACCCTCATTGATGAAGAAACAATTGATTTAATGATAGAAAAACAGACTTTTTTAATACCAACTCAGACTGCAGGTTTTGGAATAAGCAGACCTGATATTTTAAAACAATTACCTCCTGAAGTAAAGATCAAAATAGAACAAATTATACAAAAAATGAAAAGTAATCACAAACTCGCCTTTGAAAAAGGAGTACTTCTAGCAGTTGGAACTGATGCTGGAACTCCAGGTAATCCTCATGGTACAACAATATCTGAAATTATTAATATGATAGAAAATGTAGGTATGACAACTACTCAAGCCCTTCAAGCAGCAACAATTCAGGCAGCAAAGGCTATTAAGATGGAGAAAGAAATTGGTTCTATAGAAATTGAAAAATTTGCAGATTTAGTAGTTTGTAATGGAAATCCGATAGAGCATATATCAATTCTAAAAGATCCTAATAATTTGCTCTATGTTATTAAAGATGGTATGATTATGGCTGAAAAAGGAAAAATTACATATTTTAACTAATAGATTGAATATCTTATGGAGAATTCTTGTTTTAACCAAATTGCAAAAGATTACCATTTAAAACGAAAAAAACCATGGCGACCCCTTGTCTTTTTTCTTGACCATTTAAAAAATAAAGCTTATACTTTTAAAGGGATCTCTTTGGATTTGGGGTGTGCTAATGGTCGAAATTTTAAATTGATGAGTAAGCCTCCCAATAAATTAATCGGATTGGACATATCTCTCAAATTATTAAATATAGCTGAGAATAATTTGAATGATATTAACCAATATTCCCAATATGAATCATGTTTTATTCAACTTTTACTTGGAGATGTTAGAAGTCTTCCTTTTAGACAGAATTCAATTCATAATATTTACTTAATTGCTACGTTACATCATATTGAGGGAAAAAGTGTTCGAAAAAATACAATATTTCAGATATTTAACTTATTAAAAAAAAATGGCAAATTAATAATTACAGTATGGCGAAAATGGCAAAAGAAGTTTAGAGGCGATTTTTTCTTGGAATGGTTTAAAAGAACTTTTACAGTTAAATTTAAGAAAAACCAAAAAATTATTGGTTTAGAAGAATTTGGAGACAAGTATGTGCCTTGGACTCTTTCGGAAGAGCAAAAGACATATAATAGATTTTACCACTTTTTCTCTAAATATGAACTGAAGAAATTATTAAAGATCTTCAACGTTATTGAATTTAAAATAACAGGTGGTCCTACGGAGAAGGATAATTTCTTTATTTTTGCTCGTAAACCTAACTTAATGACAAATTATTGAATTGTATGATTTCAATATATATGGTTTATAATTCTCATATTTATCACCAATTACGACTGTGTGAACATTAAATAATCGTTCTGTTATGTCACAATAGAATACGCAATGTATTCCATTTTCATGATAAAGTCTTTTTCTTATCATTTTGTTTCGATGACCCACCCAAAATGTTATTTCATGACTCATTAACCAATCTCTATTTTTTTCTGTAATAACAATTCCAATTGCATTATAAACATCTATAGAATTTTGAACTTCCTTGTAATAAAAAAAATTCATTCGATCTTTTTTTTCCCAACTTAACTCCATCTTAGATTCTGGACCCCAAATCTCATCATATTCATTCTGGGAATGTAAAATAATAGAACCTTGATTCTCATCACCATCAAATTTTATTTCTCGATACCATTTTGGCATTCTATTAATTGTTACTCCGCATTCTGGTTTATTATATACGAAATAATTATACTCCATATCCTTTTCCTCTTACATATATTTGTCTCAAGAAATAATTTTACTTCTAAAATAAATTTATTGTTTATAAAATTTCTGTAATAGGAAAAACAACTTTAAATTAATTTCTACTTCATAAAAAAGATAAACATAAAGGAGTCAGAAATTTATTTCATTAATTCTTTTCCTTCATCAATCCATTTTTTTAATCTGTCTAAAGATACTCCCTTAATTAATGCTGCTAATTCCTCAGGTTTTTCTTTACATAAATCTTCGACATTGTTGACACCAAGTTCGAAAAATTTATTTGCTGTTGCTCCACCTAAACCAGATAATTCTGTTAAAGGAGTCCCTGCTGGCTTAGTTGAAATTTCTTTTAATTTAGCAGTTTTTACCTTTTCTTTCTTTTTAGGTTTTGGAACTGGCTTAGTAGGGGCAGTTTTTGGTTTTTCTTCAACGGGTTTTTTAGCTTTTGGTTTAATCTTTTCTACTTTAGGTTTAAATGGAGTTTTCTTCTTTTCTTTCAAAACGAATGGTTTTTTTTTCTTTTTTTCTAATTTTGGCGTTTTTAAAGATTTTAACGTCTCAATATTCTCAAGTTGAGCTGATTTCCTAAAATAATCGATTTTTATATTCAATTTCCTTAATTGGTCAGGAGTTTTTCCAGCGTCTTCAATTTCTTTTAAAGAAAAACCGGTACCCTTCCGTTTATGAACATCCTTTGCAGGACTCTTTACAATAGTTATAGGTGTAGGTTCTTTTTCCATATTTTTTCAACGATTCTAAAATACTCTTAATTAATCTTGAAAAACTATGAAAATTTTTATTTCTTACGATTTATACTGATGATTTATATTTAATTAAAATATAAAATCTTGAATTTCATCTTTTAAATCTTAAATCATACGAAATTTATTTTAGATTTTAATAATATCAAACTCTTCTAATTTCTTTAAGATCTCATTTATTTCTGTACGTTTTCTGCTTAAATTTCTTGAAATTTTTAGAGGAGAATATTTCCCAGTGCATTGTAAAGCAACTTGAAAATCAATATCATTTATCATTCCCATAGTTAGAACTTTTTCTAATACTTTTTTAACAATTAATAATTTTGGGAAAACTTCTGCAATACGACCGCCAATTGTTAGATTTTCTATATCAGCAATTAATGTATGAAATCTACTTTTATCTGTTGTTGCTCTAAAATTCTTAAGATCAGATTGATGCTTTTTCCAAAATCGAGTGGCGATTTTGTGAATTACATCTTCAATTTTATCAGTATTATCATCAGCATCAGAAATTGAACAGAAGAGGATTCTTGATAAAGGATGATAATAAATTAATATAGTTGAGTCCTCTGACTGTAAAACTCTATTCATTTCATTTACTCTTCTTCCTTTAGACATCGAATCTTGAATAACATCTATTGTAGTATTTATTGCGTTGAAGAACCCAGTTAAAATATCATCTTGGACCTTCTTTAATTCTCTGAATGTTGATTCAAAGAGAGATATTCCATTATCTGCGTCAATTAAATATATTTTATAAATCAATTCTCAAAAAAAGAAATTTTTTTTTTATATTAAAAATATAAAAATTCACTCTTTTGAATTTACTTCCTCTGAAACAATAAAAATTAAAAAGCCAAATTTTATGTCTATTATAAATTAAATTTATAATCTATGATTTCAAATATGAAAGCTAAATACACTCTCATTTTTCTATACCTTTTTATTTTTCCTTCAATGAATTCAATAGCGGTATCTTTACTATCTCCTGTAAATGCATCAATAGCATATCCTCGACTATCGATTCCTAATGATGGTGTTTCTAATTATAATATTACCCAAAGTGTAACTTATGAAGTAGTAATCAATTTTACATTAACTCATAAATCCGGTACTGGAGATTTTTTTTTTAAGTTTGCTAAACTTAACAATCGTATGCCTAATTCACCCTTAACACAATATTGCCCCCCTTACCAAGAAAGTGAACTTAAATACAGTAAAATATCAGGAAATATTCTTACTCAAACTATAATCGGAGATAATGATGAGTTTAATAATACATACGATTCATTTAATGCTTCTTTGTCTATAGATGAAAGTGTTAAATTTGATCAGACTTATGAAATAACACTAAATGCGATTTCTTTTCAAGATATTGATGATGCAGAAATTGGAACCTATAATACTTCAGATGAGATATTTGAATTATATTGTAACGATCCTGAACCTTATTATGAACGAGATGATTCCTCATTAATTAGCAGGTCTGATAGTATTGTAAGCATTGGAGATAATCCTATTGAAAAAGCAGAAAAAATATACAACTGGGTATCAAACTATTTAACATATAACGAAGATATGCCAAGTCAGGAGATAGGGGCGCTAGCGGCGTATAATCAACAACAAGGAGATTGTAGTGAATTCTCAAGCTTAATGGTTACATTATTAAGAATTCAAGGAATCCCTGCGCGTAAAGTTACTGGATTTCTGATATCCAATGATCCATCCACGAGACCTAAAGCTGGAAATTCCTGGACTTTTAGTGTAAATCAGTTAGATACCAATATACTAGGCCATGCTTGGGTAGAATATTATGTCCCAGATGTCGGCTGGATTGCTTGTGATCCCACATGGCATCAGAGTGCAAATTATTTTAACAGAATCGATTTTCTTAGGTTCAACCTTAATGTAGGAGCGAATATCTTTTTTCCACCTTTAGGTATTGTTAGTGAATTCGTTAATCCTATATTTGGTTACATGCAAGGAGATACATTTGATTATGATTATAATGTAAAAATTACTGTTGTTGAATCAAATCTTACTCCTGAAGATTCTTTTCCCATATTTGTTGTGATTTTTATAGTAACAGGATTAGGCGTTATTTTACTTGCAATTATCATATTGTTAAGAAGAGGAAGTAAAAAAGGAATTGTATCTTACTAATATAAAATTAGTTTTTCTATTTTTATTTTAAATGTATGTATGAATTATATCAACTAGATTTTTTGAAAAGTCGGGTAGATTTTTCTCAATTTTCTCTATATCTAAAGATTTTTCCAAAAATAAAAGTAGATATAAATTATATTTCCCAACAGTTATTTTTTTAAAGATAACCTTATTAGTCTTATTAATAAATCCAGAAGATACGATAAAATCTTGTTCTAATAATTTAAATTCCTTGAAAGTTTTATACAATGTCTGAAAATGTGGCGCTGAAATCTCGAATACTCTTCCAGAGACGTCAGTTTTAGAGAAATTAGATAAAATGATCCCATTCTCATTTAACAATAAGATCGCTTGCGAATTTGTCTTTTTAGCGAATCTCTTTAACTGATTTCTAAATAACTCGCGGTTAGGACTAAGCTGTGATAACCCGAAAGAATAGGCTGTTATAAGTGACCAATGATCAAATATACTTGTTTGGAAAATCTTAATAAAAAATTTATCAGAATTTTCTTGTATCGCATCGGCAATTATTTCTAAATTCTTAAAAATTTCTTTAGATCCTTTAATATCTGGATCAAACTTACTTAAACACACAACAATTGGTGGAAACTCATCTAATTCTATTATTGTTTTTAATATCGTTCTAAACAAGTTTAAAGCTTCATCTATTCTTTCTACATCTTGAATATCTATAAAGAAAAACATTAAATCAATGTTATATAAATACACTTTACTTTGTTCGAGATATCTTTCTCGATATTTTTTTTGACCCCCTAAATCCCATATGCTGATTTGGGAATTTTGTTCTTCAAAAATGTTTTCTTCTGATCTTTCAACGCCTTTTGTTGGCATAGATTTAATAATTTCACTATATTTCCTTCTAATCCCATACATAAAGCTTGATTTGCCTGCTCGATCTAACCCTGTTAACAAAATTTTTATTTGTCTTCTAGTAGAAAAAGGATCTTTTAATTCATTGGCAAATTCGAAAAGTTCTTCTCGGATTTCATCCAAAATTATTTCTCGTTCACTGTGCTGCTTATTGCTTTGAATTTGAGTTGCTGCTTTATCTATTATAATTCTTAGATATTTCATATTTTCATAGAAGAAGACTTTATTTTCTTCGTCAATTAATACAGTTATTGTCGCGGCTAAAGCTTTTCCGCGTGCTTTAACTTCAGGTATTAGAAAAAAATATGTTAAACCATTTAATTTTAAATCGGGAAAAGGTAATATTCCAAAATAATTAACTCCTTCTGTTCCTATCCCATTTTGATAAGTAGCATCTCCCATTAATAAACTAATAGTTTTCATAGCAATCAAAAGTCCTGCCGATTCATCTAAATCATGTGGCCAGTAAATTTTAGGAGCCGGCCCATTCTCATCAAATATACTTAATACAACTGCCTTTATAATATTTGATTTAGATTCACCTGTCTCATTTTCAAGCGGTTTTTCTTTCTTGTTCTTTTTTTTTGTTTTGGTCAAAGAATCCCCCGTTAATCTATCAGAAAGATCTTAATCAATCGAAAATTCAAAATATTGTTTATTTTAATATATTTTAATATCTTAATAATACTTCAATATAAACAAAATATTTATTCTTATTAAATACTATTTTTTACCAAAAATCTATAATATTTGACCTTTTTAAGGATAAAAATTTACGCTTGAAATTCTTGATTTTTTACTGATAATATTGATAAATTCTTGAATTGACAAATTATTTTCTTTAAGATCATCTAAAGAAATATATTCAATTGCTCCATCTTGAATAAATTGATGAAAATCTCCTTGAATTTCTACTCTTTTAAATAAATCAATTTCCAAGTTATTACGAAAATGAATTGAATTTGTATACTCATAATTTTGGATATTATTTAATGATTTGACTTCTTTTGGAAAATGTTTTAAGTCTAATTTCGTAAATCTTTTTATCGCTTTTTTTGAGCCATTTTCGCTTACTATAAAATTTTTATCAAATTTTTCTGATAATTCTATGCTTATTTTATTTAATTCATTCAAAATTCTCAAACTTAGCTTAATTGCATCTGAATTCTCGTGGAGTTCATAATTTGTTAAAAATTTGACTGATTCATTCAATCCAATCAAACTAATTGATAAATCCTGATTTTGCAATTTAAAGAATTGGGCTCTACTAATTAGACCACCACAACAAGGTAATTGTTTCAATTTTAATCTTTTTTCAATTATTTGATATTTTTTGAGTAAAATCTCTGAACTTAAAATTACTTTCGAATTTAATAACTCCAAAAATTTTCCTTCATCTTTGCTAATATATGCATATCTTGGCAGATTTAAACTGATATTCTGAAGAACTCCAAAATTATTTAAGTTATTCTCTAAGGATTTTTCAAGGTTTCTATTATAAAATGCATTTAAACAGAACTTTATAAAACTAACATCTCTAAAAGCATTAAGGTCATCCCAAAATTTCAAATAGGTTTGATTTACTTCTTTAAAAAAATCGTTATCTAAGAATATCTGAAGGTGAGGGGTTAAATAATTAATATTTTTCTCACTAATTTCCTTAAACACGAAAATTAGGGCTTTAAATAATTTTAAGCATTGTTCCCCATAATCTTCATAGTTAGTATTGATTATTCCATTAGGGTTTATAGCAGGAACTTTAGAAAATGATTCAAGGATAGAAATGCTTGAAGATAATGATATTGATGGAATTTCACGTCCAGTAATAATTGATAATAGATTTATTTCAGAGATAAATTTTCGAATTTCTTGTTTAACTATTTCTTCAGATAAATTTTTTATATATGGAGCCAAAAAAATAGTAATTAGATTGAAACCTTGATTGCCATAAAATTCACCTTGAACCATTCCAAGCCATTTAGAAAACTGAGAAAGGGCTGAAGTGATATCTTTTGGAGGCTTTTGTTTGATTTGCCCCTTTAGATTATCAATAGGAGGAAATCCACTAATTAAAAGTAAACGAGGGTCCCAAATCTGAGTGAATGGTCTTAGATCAAAATAAGATAAGCCGTTGATATGAATATCACCAAATAAATGGGCTTTAGATTCCTCATTATTAAGTATTCTTAAATGCGTGTATTCTTCGGCTATTTGGTTTGCTGACCAATGATTTATTCTTTCTGGATTTATCCACTTATTAAATTCATTGTTAGATTCTTTTTTTAGCATTTCTTCATAATCCATTAAAGGCATTCCAATTCGGGTATATAATTTACGTTCATTCTCAAAATGTTGTTCTGAAAGTATTGAACAAACAATTTCTCTTATATGAGGTCCAGAAAGAAATTTAATACCAGAACTAATTATTCTTCTTACTCCTAATTCAGTTATGTGCTTAGCATCTGTTTCACTCATGCCGGTTTCTTTCAAAATGCTTTCAAAAATCTTATCTGAGTCGAATTCAGCAATATTTCCTTCAGTTCTAAATACTTTAGGTAATAAATTCATATCCATATTTATCCGGTTAGAATATTTTTATTGATTAATAAAATCTAAGAGGCTATAAATAACATTATTATTAATGGATTGAACTTAAAGATCTTTTATCAGAAAAATAGGATTTAAGCAACAAAGTTTAAAAAAGGTATATACAAAATTAAAATCGCTTCTTAATGCAAATTTCATTAAATTTATTAGTAGAAATTATATTCTATAGACAGCTCTCATTGTAATTTCAGAATTCTTATACTCTCTTAACTTTATTTTAAAAAGATAAGATATTTTTTATAATGAAAACCTTTTCTTTGATATCATTAAGACAGTTTTATTCGGAAATTTATCAGATTTTAAAGGAAACTGATACAAATGTCATTGAGATTTGGTGGGAACTTTCAAAAATTACTTTCTTCAATCAATTCAATAAATCGGAGTTAAGAGAATTTTTAGGGAATTTTAATTTTATCTCTATTCAAAAAGGAAATTACCAAGACTATATTGTTATTAATAAAATCTTATTCATCTTGGATTGCGTTAACACTTTAGAATATGATATTAAACAAATCTCTGAGATATTAAATTATGACGGATTTGAAATCTTAGTACAAGAAATTCTCTCAAGAAATAATTATATCACCAGAAAGAATTTTAGATTTTCAGATAAATCAAATTTTAAATCCGAAACTTTACAGAAGCGCTATGAAATTGATGTGATTGGTATTTATTCAAAATTTGTTTTATTAATTGATGCAAAACAATGGAAACGTAAGGATTCATATAGCTCTATCAATAAAGCAGCAAATTTGCAGTATCGTCGAGCTATAGCTCTAAAAAAAAATCCTGAAATCTTCTCAAGGCTAATTCAAGAATTATTAGGGAACAAAACAAATCTAAAGAAACGATTACCATTTATTATAATACCATTGATGGCAACTTTAGAGGATAATAGCTTTAGGATTAATAATAATCAAATTCCTCTTGTTTCAATATATGAACTGAATTCATTTTTGCAAGAATTACAAAACAATTTAGTTTATTTTAACACAATCCAAATTAATAAAATATATATACAAAAAAAATTATTATGAGTCTAAAATAAGCTCAACCATAGTAATTCAGGTTTGTTTCTTTATTAAACCTAAATATTCCTTTATTTGTTTTTTGACTATATTTACAGCAAAATTAATTATACCACTTTTTATTTTAGGATGAGATAATAATATTAAAAACATATCTTTAACACTTGGATTATTTTTATCAATAGGAGCAAGATCTAGCACACCGTCTGTTGCTTTTAGTGAGATTGTTTTTAATGTACCGGCACCTAATCCTTCTATAATATCTGTCCCTATCATTGAAAGGTTCATTCCAATAGTAGCAAATAAAGAATCAGAAATTCTACTTGATGTTGCTGAGGCCAATATAGTTCCATCTGTTTTTATTATTGCTGATGCTTCAATGTTTAAGTCTAATATCAGTAATCTTTTCAAGATTTCATTCATACTAGATGGTGGAATCTCTTCCTTGGGTTCTTCTTTATCCTTTTTTTTAGCTTTAGGAGTTTCTAATTTCTTAACTGATATTTTTTTTGAAAGAAAGCCTAAAACCTCGGTCATATCTTTTTCTAATTGTTTTTGTTTTAAGACACATTCTTCACTTTCACTTTCAGTACTTCCTATAGGAATTGGAGATAATGGCGTTTCTTGTTCTTCACTCTTATCTTCTAAAACTGAACTTTTTAGTTCTGAAAAAGCATCTGAAATTGCATCCTTAGAGCGAGGAGAGGGAGTTGGTAAAGATGAGGGCCTTTTAATACCACTCTGAGCGTTAATTATTGATCCTTGAAAGGGTTGAGCGGGAATTTCTTGTAAAATTGTTGGTTTACTATCTTTAGGAGTTGGTATTTCATATTCTTTCTCTGATATTGAAGGAATCTCTTGTAATTCCATAGTTTTATCATTAATCTCAGTTTCTTTTGGAATTTCTTCTAATTTTAATTCTTCTTCTATTTTTTCTTTTGGTTTAACAGCTTCTTCTTTTGTTTTTTTCGATACTTTTTTTTTCTTTTTCTTTTCTGTAGTAATCTTCTGCCCCCTTACTCGGGTTGCTCTAGATGAAACTGGTAATAACGCTCCACAATTCCTGCAAATGCGAGTATTAAGCTCATTATTGGTAGTACCACAATTCTGACATATAATCAATAGATCCGTCTCACTCTCTAATCTTTTGGTTGATCTCCTTATTTAATTAGACTTTTTAAGTTATATCACGTAATTCTACTATTTTAATTTTTACCTTATAAAATACAAATAAAAATTTAATTTTATTAATATTAGTAATTATAAAATGAATATATAACACTTTCAAAAAGAAATAAATTTGATATAATTCAGTTATTTATAAAGAATCTCTTTTAATAAATTTGCAAAGGCCTCGAGATCTTCTTTCCGAAAGATGGGTTCGTCTTTTAAGAGTATTAAATAATACGGTGCAGACTCTTTCTTTAATGTAATTTGTTTAAATATGAAATTTTTGCCAAACCTTTGAACTATCATCCGATTTTCATATTGTTCTTCTATAGGATTGGTGTATTGGAAGGAATCATGAAGTGTAAGGAAATAGGGCGTACTTGCGGTCAGTAGGTGCTTTGTTTCATCATCTTTATAGTAGGATCCAATTATAAGTGAATTATCGTCAATGACCACCATCCCATCAGATTCAACCTTCTTGGCAAATTCGTGAATTGTTTTTTCTATTAGTTCTGATTTTGGATATAAATTTAAAAGAATCTCAGACACAGCTGTAATGATTGAGCCAAAATTATAAATAGATGTTTCATAATAATATACTTCTTTATATTCAGTTGCTTTTAATTTATCTTTTAAATCTATAATTAAAGCTTCCATTTCATTTTGGGCACTTCTTCTTAGAGCAGGATCGAACTTATGAAGAAATACATATATCGGAGGCTCGATTTCTAAATCTTTAAACTGCTCTATTACATCTTTAAAATAACTTATAGCTTCTGAAAATCTTTCTTTGTCTTGAATATCAATTACATAGATAGCGATTTCAGTTCCTTCAAAATATTTGCCTGGATTCTTCAAATAGGCAATTCGATAAGCTAACTGCCCTCCAAGGTCCCATTCCGCAATCTCTTTTCCCAAGAAATCAAACATTCTTCTTTGAGCTCCTCTCGTGGGGGAAAGGATTGCTATCTTAGAAAATTCTCTTTGAAGTGATAAAATAATGCTTGTTTTGCCTGCATTATCGAGACCTGTGAACATTATTTTTGAAACTTCTGGTTTTGGGGGTTCCTTTTTTTTCAAGTATAGTATTGATTGTTTAAGATTCTTTTCCAAAGTTAAATTTCACCTAAACTTATAAAAGTAATTTAAATATAAATATATTCTTTTTGTAAGATAAAAAATTATATCATACTATTTTAGTTCTTTGCTTTTTAAAAATAATTTAATACTTTCAATTTCTGTAATCTCTAAGTTAAAAGCTTAAACTTATTGTATGTCTAGTAGTTCTTTTAATTTAGAAATTGCTTCTTGAGGAGTCGTAACACCATAGATCTTATCATACCGTCTATCATCTAATTTTTGCCCTGCTAGTTGTGATGACCACCCTTTAACACTAGATAAAGCTACAATTGGTTTTTGATAAATCCATGCAAAGCAGATTTCTGATAATGTACCTGCTTTACCACTAATAGCTAAACATGCATCACCACTGAGAACAACAACAATATTCCTTGCTTGGGAAAATGGACAAGGAATTACAATATCAATGTATTTGTTTGCTAAAGATTTCTCTTCATATGGTATTATTCCAATTGTTAATCCATTTTCTTCTTTCACACCCCGGCAAACGGCTTCCATTACACCAGATAACCCACCGCATGCAACAATAAATTTATTTTGAGCAAGTAATCTTCCAATTTCAAATGTTTTTTTTTCAATATCCTTATTTATTTCACTTGCTCCAATTACAGAAACCACCCCGTTAAAATCCTTTTTAATGTCAAAATTCATACTTTTATGGCTCTTTACTTTTTTTTAATGATATTTTTAAGATTTAATTTATTAATGATAAATCATAAAGATAAAAATAAAATATTATTCTATGTGATATTAATCTTATCTAATAAAACTAATTAAATAATCCAAGGACAAATGAATGAATCCAATAATGAAGAAGAGAAAATTAAAGTTTCAGAAGAATCAGAAGATTTAGAAAAAAAAACTGAAAGCAGCTTTAAAGCAAAACTTAAAGATAAAATTGGGGGTAGTAAAGAACGTTTAGGTAAATTTGCCACAAAGGTTAAAGAGAAAGTAGGAGAAAGTAAAGAAAAAGCAAAAATTGCCATGGAACAAAGAAAGGAAAAAAAAGAGATCGAAAGAGAAGAAAAGGAAGCTAGAGAAAAAATAGAACGAGAAGCCAAAGAAAAAGCGAAAAGGGAAGCTAGAGAAAAGGCAGAAAGAGAAGCCAAAGAAAAAGCAGAAAGAGAAGCTAAAGAAAAAGCAGAAAGAGAAGCTAAAGAAAAGGCAGAAAGAGAAGCTAAGGAAAAAGCAGAAAGAGAAGCTAAAGAAAAGGCAGAAAGAGAAATTAAAGAAAAAGCAGAAAAAGAAGCGAAAGAAAAAGCAGAAAAGGAAGCAAGGGAAAAAGAAGCAAGAGAAGTTGCAGAGAAAATGGCAAAATTTAGGGAAGAAAAGGAAGCCGAGATTCAATTGAAAAAATCGCGAAAAATTATTTGTCAGATGTGTGGTTCAATGAATGATAGGACTCGTACATCATGTAGCAAATGCCATTCAAGCCTTATTTAATAATACAAAGGGAACTCTAGTTAAGTATTTCAATTAAATATAATCCCATTTTTACTTTCAATTATAAAACTCTTGGTGAATTAGGATTAAACCTTAAGAATTCAGGAATTCTACTTCCACATTCAGGACAAAAAGCTAATCCTTCATCTATTAATTTTTTACACTCTGGGCATTGAATCTTACTGACAGGAACTTCATTTAGTTCAGAGGGAATTAAACCTTCTGTAGAAACTGAAACTGGTTTTGTTATTACACCTTTGTTTTTCTTCATTAGAATCATTATCAAACCAATCCCAAAAATCATTAAAACTAAAATTAAGACGATATAACCCATTCCTAAAATCAATTCAAAACTTTCAGTGTAATTATAAAAACCAGTAATATTTAAAGTAAAATTATATCTTCCAGGCAAAGTGGTTAAATGAGGATGAAAAGTCAATCGAATAGCTTGAGTTTGATTAAAACCAGTTAAATTTATAATCTTATTAATTTGAGTGAAGTATTTACCATTGTTAGAATCTTTAAATTCACAATTTATTAATCCACTTTCATTTGAAATTAAGAATAAGTTTAGTCGACCTTCAATCCAAACTAGCTTGTGCAAGTTACCTATTACCGAAAAATTATTATTTACTTGATTTGTATTCAATTTTGATGAAATTTTATCGTAACTGATATTTTTATCAAATTGAAATGATTCAAAACAATTTAAAGATATTATTGGTAAAAATAACATCATTAAAACCATTGTATATCTAAAACATTTTTTTGAGCATTCTTTCATAATATTCTCATTAAAAACTTTTAAAATCGGATTACATCAATTGATTCTAAGCCGTTATTTATTTTCAAAAGATTTTTTTCTTTAATA
>JAUWHL010000018.1 GCA_030605895.1 Promethearchaeota archaeon
TTAATAAATTTATTAATTTTCTCTTGAATTTCATTAAATCTTTGATAAAATCCTTCAATTGTAACTTCAATTTTAATAGCTTGATAAATATTCCCATATTGATCTAAAATATAGTAAAAATCGTCAGATAGGGTATAATCATGTTCACCAATTCCAAAAATTAATGGATGGATTATACTACTTTTCTCACATCGAACACCCTTTAATCTAGTGAGAGCTAAATTAAAATTCCTTCTTGTTAAAGATTTAAATTTCTTATTTATTATCAAATAAAGTGTGTCATCAGGAACGGAAATTGTGTCATTTTCTATGGTTATAGTTTCTTCACCCAACTTTAAAATAAAATCATCATCTTTTTGCTGAAATTCTCTCACACTTCGAACATTTTTAATTAAACCTAAATCTATATAATCCTCAATAAATTCCTCATCCCAAAAATTTACAACATTGTTTTTAAAAATTTCATCTAACACTAACACTCTTTCATATGACTCTATGATACCATTATCAGTTAAATCTTTAAATAAATCGTTCCTAATGATATACATAAAAAGAATGATATATCTCATATCTACATTATCAAGAATGTTATCAATTAAGTTCTTATCATATTCTAATGTTAAATTTTTATGTTCCATGCCTAAAATCCACTCCTTATATTTAAAACTGCTAAAACATTTCAGTGAAAAAGAGTAATTAGAATAATAAATCATTCCTAAAAAATTTTTCTAATTCCTTCGACACTTTTAACATAAAAGCAAAAATATTTTAGTTTTCCTTTTCTTTATACTAATTGAATATAGATCTAATTTTATTAGAATTTGGTAGTGATACTTATGGGAAGAAGAAAACGTAAACAGGTTTCACCAAAACGTGTAAAAAGAGTGCCAAAAATTTTCACCTGCCCAGAATGAGTAGCTCGAATTCCGTGCTTTCCTCGAATGCGGTGAAAAAAGTGTTAAGGTCACTGATATTAAGAAGAAAGGTGCTTTTGCCACAGTGAAATGTGGAAATTGTAATTTAACTAAAGAAGTATTAGTAAATTCAATTTCAGAACCCGTTGATGCTTTTGGAGATTTTATTGATATATTCTATGCCGATCAAGAATTACAAAGATTAGAAAAAAGAATAAAAAAATTAATAGAAGATCATGAATGGGGCGAACTTGCGTTAGGTTACTCAATTTTGTCAGATCTTTGCAAAGTAAAAGCCGCGATACTACTAGAAGAAGAAGATGTTAACTTAGATGAAGTTAATGACTGGAAAATGAAATGTGAAGAATATAAGAGACTTGAAAAGAATACAATATTAAAGTTAGATACAGAAGAATTAGAACGGGGAGTTCGAACTGATGAAGAATCCTTATTTACTGAAAGTGAGACTAAAATAAAGAAAGAACGTAAAATCGAGGATATATTTGACGATCCTGGATTTTTAGAATTTTAAAACTCATTAGACCGTTTTTATTTAGTTTGTTGTATTATTCGTATTTTTAATTTTGCGGGAATATACTTCCAGATTGGTAATTTCAAAAGATAATTAAAAAATTCTCTACGGTTCATTCCTTTTTTTATTATGAGATAACTCCAGTTATGAAAAGCTAATCTATTAAATATTTTCATTAAATTGGTACCAACTGGATTATATTTTGATGCTAAAAAACGGGCAAAATAGGTTCCAAGTCTTTTAGTTTGTGGTATAGACTCGGGATAAACTGATTCAAATAATGGCCTATTAAATATCTCATATATAGCGATAATAGGAAGGAGTTTATCCAGAAGCTCATTAATTTTGGTTTCATAATTCTTATCATCTATATTAAATGGTGATAATTCATTTAATTTTTGTAACGCAAATTTAACATGTTTTTCTTTGAAAAATATCCACATTTTAGTTATTTTATCACGTAATTGCTCCACTTCGTCTAAAACTTCTTCTTCCTCAAAATTAAATGAATGTTTCTTTTCATAATTTTTTATAAATGACAATAAAACTGAATTGCCTGATTCTTGTTTAAACCCATCACTTTCATCTCTTTCTATAGCTAATAAATTTCGCCTTTCTTTAGAAGAATGACTTGCATGCGTATAGAGTGGTGTTGTAAACATTAATTCTCTAATTTTTTCTAATAGTGTCTTATAATGGCTATATTTATCAATAATAGGATATTTTTTTGAGAGTTTATGAGACATCCTAGCAATTTTTTTCGCGAAATGCTTCGATTGCTCCATCCTAAACTTAAATTTATCTGTTTTATTTAATGTACTAATAAGATTATTCCTCTTCTCTCTGTAGAGATTAATTTTCTTAATTAATATTTTATGTACATCTAACAGTGCTTTAACGTAAAAGTTGAAATCAATTGCATAATTTTTTACGATAAATTCATGAGTAATTAAAGGTAAGGCTAAGATTTTGCTCGGGTCATCTCTTTCAATTCTCATAGCATGATCCCCAATAGAATAATAAAAAGTAGAATTCTGAAGAACCTCATTTAAAGAAGTAAATTTACCTAAACCCTTGGCTTCATTTTTAAAATATCCATGTAAAATTGTATCAATTCCTTTATATATATTATTAGTAAATTCGGAGATTATAACTGATTCAAATTCACCTGGATGATGTCTTTTAGATTTTAAACGTTTATTTCCGATGACAATAGCTTGATTAGCTCTGTGACATACAGTATAACTCCATTTTAATAACGGATCTAAAACACGAGCTAGCTTAAACTTATATTTGTAAAATTCGGGTCCAAAATGAATTGGAAAACCAAATCCACGTGAAGTAGAATAAAGAAATTGAAAAACATTTCTAACTTTTTCTCCTTTTAATAATCCAGGGAATTGAAACTGAAGCGCAATTCGAGGATATAGAGCCTGTATACCTAAATGCATCCAGGTTTCAAATAGAATGATGCTATATGGAAATTTAAATGAATCATCCTGATTTGAAAAATCGCTACTTAATGCATTTAATGCAATTGGAACATTTTGAAGCCAATCTCCATTATATTTAATTGATTTTATTTTTTCTTTGAATTTTTTTAGGTATAATGGTTTTATTTGATTTTGGAGCTCCATTTTTTTTTTGTAATAATTATTCAAGACTCTTAAAAAAGAAGTCATTTCAAGTATCTGTCTTTGCAGATCATGGGCTACCCTAACTATTTTATTTTTTGCGGATATTTCTTTTGATGATTCCAATTAGCTTTACCAATAAACAATGATTTAATTTGGTAGGTTTTTAGAATTTTTAATTTTAATTGAAATTTATTTTAAAGTATTTTATATCGGAATTAGAAGAAATTGAATTTAAAAGATTCACTTTTAGACTTAGGAATCGAGTTTAGGATTTAATTCTTTTTTAATTAAAAGGAAAATGCTTGATTGAATATAATATTTGGCAGTGTTCCTTAACCAGATTGGTTTTTGCGCTTGGCAAACAAGCTCTTCAATTCGCCCATAATTGCCCCTCTAAGCGAAACTGGACTTGCTGGACGACTAGGGGCTGGAGCAGGACCTGGTCCTCCTGGTCCTCCTGGTGGTCCTCCTGGTGGTGGTGGAGCCCCTGGTGGACCTCCTGGTGCGCGTGCTGCGGGAGTTGCCGCTGGAGTTGCTCCTGATCCAGATTGTCGCGATGTTATTTGACTGTTTAAAGAATTCACTTGGTTTTGTAAATTCGAGACTTTCTCGTTTACAGAACCGATAGATTGATCTACCAAATCTGGTATGCGTAAAACAATTGACATTATTTTCTCAATGATATCACCAAATGCATTCAACTTCTCTTCCAGTGGCGCTTTTCGAGTATTATCTAAGAAGGCTGCAAATTCTTCGGCACACATTTTAACTCTTTATATCTTGTTTTTTTTTGTTTTTTCTAATAATTTAATAGATTTTTATTTAATAAATTTAAGTCTAAGCTGAAAAATTTTTTTCCAAAAAAATTCAAAATAGAAAAGAAAAGTTTTGTCTAATTTAATTCTGTTATAGTATCTTTTAATTTAATCCATAGAGCGTTAGTCTCATTTCTGACTTCAGTAAATTGATAAATTTTTTTTAGTAGTATATCTCTAGCTCTATCAAAATCTCTTTGAACATCATTCAATTGTTGGTCGAGGATATTTAATTTATCACCATCAATTAATTTATTTTTCGCTTTTTCAACATCTAGAGCTTTTTTGATTACATTTGATCTTCTATTTGCAACTTCTGCTAAGGCAATGACAAATTCTTCTTTTTTTTGAACTAAATATTCTTTTTGTACCGCAATATCTTTAATTGCATTTAAATACGTATTATTAGCTTTAATGAAATCATCATTTTTATCGATTATTTCTTTATATAACTTTACCTCCTCATCTTTAATATTTGATCTATGTTCTCGAGCAAGAGTTTGCATTTGTTTTAATACATCTCTAAAAGTTCGATTTAACATTTCTCTAGTGTTATTAGTCCTCATTAGGTTTTCTGCGTATTTTTTTTGGGAACCAATAAGTGCGCTCTGCGCTTTAGCTAATTTCTTAAATTGGGAGACTAGCTCCTTCTCCATCTTGGCGAGTTCTAGTTCGTCTTCATGCGTAATTATAGGGCTCATTTAAAATCATACTCTCTAACTTTGTAATATGCCTATAAATTTCTAATATGATTTACTTATTTTGATTAATATAATATTTTTATTATTTAAGTTTATATTGAAAAAGATGCTGTTAGAATATTATCTTTGTAGTTGGCTTTAATAATTTTGGCTTCAATATCTTTTCCAATAAGTTGTTCTGGTTGTGTGAGAGGCTTATTTAAAAGTACTTTTATGCCAGAATCATTATTGAGTTTCCCAATATATTCTCTTTTCCATCGACCTTTAGAGACAATCTGCAATCTCACGTGATCATTTTTTTGCACATTCAAGGAAGCGCCAATTTTCCGTTTATGGATTCCAAAATCTCGTGGTCCCAATTTTAATTTAATTCTAAATTTTTTTTCCAGCATGGATAATTGTTTATAGAAATAGTCCCAACTTTTTGGTCTTATTTTTTTTAATTTTCGCCCTGTTTTATAAATCAAATATTTTTGAATCCCAATTTGAATTTTCTTTTGAGAAAAACCCTTATTTCTTAGATTAAGAACGAATTTAATAATTTCTTCAATATCAATGTCATTTTCTCCTGGAAACCAAACAGGGGCAATAAGTACGTCAATTTGTGTTTTTAATAAGAGTGAAATGTTTTTTAAAAGGTTTTCTAGATCATAATTCTCACAATTACTTAAGAACTTAGATTTATCTTGGTTTAATGAATTTAGGCTAATATTAATTCTTGTTACTTTTGTTCTCTCTAATTTTTTTATAATTTCTTCATTAAGTAATAATCCGTTGGTCTGTAGAGAGATTACTTCTACGCCTTTAATATTCCATAATTCTTTAATTAAGTTAAATAATCCAGAATAGAGCAATATTTCCCCATATGGTGCAAAATGAATTTCAATCTTATAATTTCCTTT
>JAUWHL010000242.1 GCA_030605895.1 Promethearchaeota archaeon
GACCATGAGTATTTTCGTGAAGCGGTTAGTGATAAGATCGAACTCAAGATTCTCAAAACTGTTGCAGCAGGAGACCCATATTGTGATACCGTTTACGAAATAAAGAGATAATCATATTCCTTGGAATATTATAAACTATGATTATAGAAAAGACAGTTGATCTTGTTAAACAGATATATAAAATTCACAAGATTATCGCCCCTAAAATTACAAAAGTTGTAATTGGATTAGGGTATACAGGTGTAGAGGTTTCTGCTTACGCTTATGAACCTTTTTTAGGCTTAGCATCGACTCTACAAAGTATTATTACTAAAACTGAATGTAGTAAAATCAATTTTGCTGGTGAACTTACTAAATACTCAATAAATGAGCTTTTAAATTGGTCTTATGAAGTGCCGAGTCTTAAAAAAATCATAGGGATCGCAACATTGAACGGTGTTTCTCAACATGTACTAAAAATTATAAATCCTTATCAAAAATTTGAAGGTAATTTATTAGAGCTGCTTAATATCAATGAAGATACTACTGTGACATTTATAGGATTAATTAGGCCTCTAATAAGAGAGATCAGTAAATTTTCACGACTAATTACAATAGTAGAGGATACACTTTCAATTTCACCTGAATTTAAGCAATTTAAATTCAAACATGATATTAACCAATTAGATGTTAATGAACTTAAAACTGATGTGTTATTTTGTACGGGAACTACAATAATTAATAATACTCTTGAGTCAATCTTAGAGAAATTTAAAAGAAGGGCTCAGAAAATAATTTTAATTGGTCCAACTGCGAGTATGATTCCAGATATTATGTTCGATTATGGGGTTGATATAGTTAGCGGAATGGAAATCTTTGATTCAGAAGCTACAATACAAATAGTACAAGAAGGAGGAGGCACTAAATTGTTTAAAAAGTATGGAAAAAAATATAACTTAATTAAGGAATAAGTTGTTTTATTAATAGCAATTTTCTTCTATTGTTTAAATAATATTAAATTATAAGTCAGGGAGGTTAAGAGAATATGTCCGAACAAATTTATACCTTTAAAACACTAGTAATTGGTCCGGCGGCTGTAGGAAAGTCTAGTCTTATACGTAGATTTGTAGAAAATCAGTTTTCTTTACATTATAAATTCACAATCGGTGTGGACTTTATGAGTAAGACTGTAGATTATGAAACAGGAAAAGCTGCTAAACTTACATTATGGGATATTGGAGGACAAGAACGTTTTAAAGTGTTACGTAGAAGTTTTTATGAAGGGACTAATGGAGCAATTGTTGTATTTGACCTTTCCAGAGCACAAACATTTTCAAAAATGAAAGAATGGCTTTCAGATGCGCGTCAAGCAATTGAGACAGATTTTCCAGTTGTAATAATTGGAAATAAATCTGATTTAATTGCTGAGATTGGGGTAGTTGTTGATCAAAATGAGGTTCAGCAATATGCTGAGAAAGAAAAATCTATTTATATTGAAACATCTGCTAAAATGGGTGATAATGTAGAAAAAGGCTTTCTTGAACTTACTCAAAGAATGGTACAAAAATGCTCTCCTAATTAATAAACAAGATTTATATTATTATTTATTTTAATTTTCTTATATTTTTTGTACTCTTATCAACATTTCTTAATCTGATTTAATTTAGCTATTAAAAGTAATTTTTATTAGAAAGTTCTAGGATTTGGGAAAAAATCCAATTTTTATTATCGAATAACATGAATATATATTAGAAAATTTTTATTCATTGATTATCCAAAATAGTATTTATACTTCAATGGCAGAATATGCTTTTAAGATATTAGTTATTGGCCCGGCAGCAGTGGGAAAATCCAGTCTAATACGGCGATTTGTAAACAATGAGTTTTCATTACAATATCAATTCACAATTGGAGTGGACTTTATGACTAAAATTGTTGAATATGAGCCGAATCAAACCGCTAGACTAGCGATTTGGGATATAGGTGGGCAAGATCGATTCAAAATGTTACGTCGCAATTTTTATGATGGTGCACATGGTGCATTAGTAGTCTTTGATCTCTCAAGGGCTCAAACCTTTTCACAGATGAAAAAGTGGATATTTGATATGTATCAAATAATGCAAAAAGAAGTTCCTATTGTAATATTGGGAAATAAATTTGATTTAATAAGTGAAATTGGTGAAGTATTAGATCGAAATGAGTTACATCAATATGCTGAGAAAGAAAATAGTTTTTATTTTGAAACTTCTGCTAAAACAGGTAATAATGTAGAAAAGGCTTTTATAGAAATTACTCAAAGAATTATGGGAAAGAATTTTTGATTTTTATTTATAGAGAATTAACTTTATAATAAAAGAAGTGAAACAAATACAACTTTCTTTGTCTTTTAATATTCACCGTTTTGGAAAAATTTTTAATTTCAAATTGAGATTATTTATCAAAAGAAGAATTAAATAATTTAAAAACTGAATTATCTTTTAAATTTCTCAAAATTTTTTCAAAATTGAAATAATTAACTAAAAAGAAGAAAGGGAAGACATGAGCCTTTATGTATTCAAAATTATAATTATAGGACCTGGAGCTGTCGGAAAAACTTCGCTTCTACACAGATTCGTTGAAAACAAGTTTTCATTTAGATACAAATTAACTATAGGTGCTGATTTCCTTTCAAAGGTCATTCAAGATCATCCTGAACCAGATACAACGGTGAAACTGCAGATCTGGGATATTGGGGGTCAGGATCGATATAAATTCTTAAGATCCAGCTTTTTTGATGGTGCAAATGGAGCCTTAATAGTATTTGATCTGTCAAGATGGCATACTTTTGAAGAAATAGATGAGTGGATATCTGATTTATCTGAATACGCTGGTGAAGACGTTCCTTTTGCTTTAATTGGGAATAAAGTAGATTTAATTGAATCAAGTGATGAACTCTATGAACGAGAGAGTGCTCAAGTGTTTGCTAAAAAAGAAAAGACTTTTTATATTGAAACTTCAGCAAAAACAGGCGTAAAAGTGGAAGAAGCTTTCTTGAATTTGGTACAAAGAATGTTAAAAAACGTAGGTTATAAGTAAATTCTTCTTCTATTCTATAATCTTTAATAAAGCAAAGGATAAGAGATTAGTATAAAATTTAGATATATTTCTCTTAATCATCTCATTCTTGAGATCTTCATATTCAAAGGATAAATCATCTAATTTTCTTTTCGTTAAATTTATATCTTTGTTAATAAATTTGATTTCTTCTTCCAATTTTTTAATCTTGTTTAGTCTTTCTTGTTTTTTTGTGGCGTCTGTTATTTTTTCTATATTATAGAGTTGTCGTGGTGTTGGTCTTTTCGTTTTATTTCGTTCTAAAATTTGATATAATGATTCGAGTTTAAAATTTAAAGTTCTTTTCTTATGGGAATAAATTTTTTCTTTTTTCTTCCTTTCTCGATTAAATATAGTATCATTTAAGGTCTTAATTTCTCTTTTCCAAGTTGAAGTTTTCGATTTTATAATTTTTTTTGCTTTTTGCTGAAGTTCACTTATAATATTATAATCAACTGCTATTTTCTCGTGAGGATCTTTAAACAAGAAGATTTCATTGAAAATTTTGACATTTAGAATAGTATTTGCAAAATTAATAATTTCATTACCGTTTTTATCAACAACTATCGCAATAATTTGATTTTCAATTATATAACCCTGAAACTTTACTGAGAAAATAAAAAGAAATAACTCTCCTTTATTGATTGATTTTATATCATAAAATCTTTCTAATTCTTTCTTTTTAAGGTTTAAAACGCTAAAATTACCATGAAATTTGTCGCTTTTAATGTAATCCAAAATAATATTAATTAATGGATGTCCTAAGGCAAAAAAATCAATTTCTTCTTTTTTCCTTGCAAGATCCAAATTGAATGTTCCAATATACTCATTTGCAATGATATAATTAGAGTTTTTTAATAAAATATCTTTAACTTCTATTTTCGATCGGAATTCATAATTATTTTTCGCGCCCTCAGAACTACCATCTATATTTTCAAAAGATCCATACATTTGATTGTTAAGTTCGAAAAATTGCTTTACTAATAAATAGAGTTCATTATGGGTTAATTTTACATCTATACATGATGCTAATGAGCTGATTAAACCCTCCATTTGAAATGATCTTTTATCGATCATTAAATCATCTAATTGTATCTCAATTTCTTTTGCTTTTCTTATTTCTTCATCAAGAGTTCTATAAAATTCATTTAACTTCTTTCTTTTTTTTCCATCTTCTTCAGCGAAAATTACACCTTTGAAATCTTTTTCAATTCTTCCAATAATAGGCTCTAATATACCAATCGATTCTTCAAAAAGAGTTATTCTTTTAATTATAGCATGTATGATATCTGTTTCTACGGTTCCTTCCATGAAGATATTATAAATATAAATTTCTTTTGATTCTTGACCAATTCTATCAAGTCTTCCTATCCTTTGTTCAAGTTTCATTGGATTCCATGGTAAATCATAATTTATCAGAACCCTACAGAATTGGAAATTACGGCCTTCACCACCGATTTCTGTAGAAATTAAGACTGAAAATTTACGACTTGATCTAAATCTTTCAACGGCTTCATCTTTTTGTATTTTATCTAAGCCCCCATAAAAGAGTTCAACAGCATAATCATGATTATGATTCTCAATCAAGGATTTTATAAATTTTAATGTATCTACAAACTGGGTAAAAACAATTATCTTTTCTTTAGGATTTTGTGAATATATTTGGTCTAATAATTCTATTAGTTTATCTGATTTTGAATCATATGGTAAAGCTTTTAATTTATCATAAAATTCTTTTAATATCTTCTCTTGATTAAATAGCTCTGTAGCTTCTTCTTCTTTTTTTTTTAATTTTTTGTTATTAAATAAATCAAATTGTTCGGCATCGAGATATTGATCCTCTAACTCTGATTCATAATATTCAGGATCTCCTTCTTTAATGATATCAGGATCAAGAAAAATATCTTTATACCTATCAATTTGATCTAATCTTCTTTCTAAACTCTTTAGAAACGCAAATTTAGAACTTGTTAAAAGTTTCTGTAGTGTGGTTATAATAAATCCAATCCCTGCATTATCTTTGCGTACAGAAGAATTATAAATTTTAGCTAGATATAAACGGATTCCGTTATAAACATCTAATTCTTGTTGGTTTGGATAGACCATAATCGTATTTACTATTCTTTTGGTTAATAGCTCTTTAGAGAATACATTTTTCTTACGGTTTCTAATTAAAAATTTAGATAAAGTATGGTCTTCTTCAATTTTTCTCAACAAATTCAATTTAAAAGAATCATCTTGAATTTGGGAAAGAACTTTGTTAATTTCTCTTTTCTTATCTATGTATCTGAGATCTTTTAGAAGTTTTATAGTATTTTTTACTTCAAAATTATTTAGCTTATCAAGGTTATTCAAGTTTGAAGTTAATAAGTTGATAAAAGGCTTGTTCTTTCTAAAATGCTCAAAATCGCTGAAGTTTTCAAAAACACCTGGATTAATAAGCTCAATTAGAGAAAATAATTCAAATGAATGAAGTTGTAAAGGAGTAGCAGTCAATAAGAGCATACATTCCGAATTAATACTTAAATTTCTTGCTAACTCATAGTTAAGAGTTTCTCGATAATTACCTGTCATTGCATTGATAAGATACCTTCTTAAATGATGAGCCTCATCAAAAACTACAATATCCCATGTGATACTTGATAATAGTTCTATGTATTTTCTGTTTCGCGCAAATTGAAGTGAACAGATAATTAAGTTATCATAATAAAAAGGATTCTGAAGAAGTTCTGGATGTTTATAACTTCCCTTACGTTTTAACTCTTTAACTTTTTTACCATCATACACAGCGAAATTGATATTAAACTTATTTTGCATTTCAAAATGCCATTGTTTCACTAATGACGCAGGTACTATTATTAAGATACGTTCTGCTAAATCTCTTGCCATCATTTCCTTAATATAAATACCTGCTTCAATAGTTTTTCCAAGACCGACTTCATCTGCCAAAATAATTCTTGGAAAATATTCCTCAGATAAACGATGTGTAACATTTATCTGATGAGGCATCAATGACAGTCGTGAATTCGTAATACACTTGATTTGATATGATTTATAATAAGAATAGAATAAATTTGCCCAATATTTGATCAAGAAATTTTTAGGAGGGTCAAATATCTGCTTTGAAATAAGACTTTTTATGGGTGTTTCATACTTAGAATAAATTTCATTTTCAAAAATTTGATATACTTTACCATTTTCCATTAAAAATTCATAAGATATTATTCCATTTTTAATCAGGAAATCTTTTTTATTTATATAACCAATTCCTTGTTTAGTAACTATTTGATCTTCTTTTTCAAAAATATAATGGATGAGATCAATTGGATGGATTATTTTAATTATTTTATTTCTAAAAGAGACTTTAAAAAAGTTTTTTCTAAGTTTTATAGGTCGGAAGAAGCTATCAGAATCAATCCTTCCGGTACTGGATTAGGTCTTTATATAAGCAAAGCCATTATCAGATTAAATGGCGGTAAAATTTGGTTTGAAAAAAATAAAGATAAGGG
>JAUWHL010000128.1 GCA_030605895.1 Promethearchaeota archaeon
CCTCATCTCTGTAGATTTCATAACTAACCTCAGTTATTCCAATTTCCTCGATATCTTCTGAAGATATTGTTTGGAAAATGAGTATAGAATCAAATGAAGCATAATTACTATAAGACATTTGAAAATCTACATTTGTCCCACCATATTCTTGGCTATAATCAATAGTAAAATCGTTGACAGTCCTATAATGCGATACATCAAAAAAGCTAGAGAGATTGACTAGGAAATAGAGAATAAATCCCGATGCGATACATAAAACTAAGATTATTAAAAATAACTTTCTTTTTCTTCTCTTAGCGAGCATTTTAACCAAATCCAACTTTCAATTTAATCTTTAACTTTATAAGTATAAAATTTTATAAAGTTTTCTTATGAAAATTCTATTTTAAATTAATATCTTGACTCATGGGATTATTACTGAGATTCATCATAATAATGATATCAATGATAAAATGAATTCCTTTGTAAACCTTTATCAAAAAAACCTTAATTAGAAGAATATTAGGTTTAATAAATATAGTTTCGGAAGAGATATTTTAAGATAGCTTTATAAAACATTTGAAAATAAAGGTAAAAAGATTTTAGTTTTAAAAGCCAATTATTCTACTTATTTTTTTAAGATGAATCTTTTTTAAATTTCTCTAATTTCTCATCTATATATTCCCAAAATTCCTCGTCTCTTTTTTTCTCCACTTCTGTGTATGTGGCTTCACGTCTCCATGTTTGAATTATTTTAGTTATAAAACCAATAAGAACTATTAGAAGGATCCCAAGACCATATTCAATCCATATTAAATTAAAAAAATATATATCTCTTATTTCAAGTGGAGATACAGGCATTATAATACTTAATACGAAATTAATGGTCTCATTTTGAACAAAGCCTTCAACATTGAATTTCGCATTAATTGCACCTATACATGAAATATTATCATGTTTATGAATACCACTAAGAATAAATGAATCATAATCATATTTAACTGGTTCAGTAAAATCCAAGTCTTGATACCAAATAATCCGGTTACCTATATAGATATCATAACTAACCTCAGTTATTCCAATTTCTTCGATATCTTCCGAAGATTTTGTTTGAAAAATGAGTATAGAATCAAATTGAGCAAACCTAGAATGAGTCATTCGAAAATCTACCTCTATACCACCAAATCCTTGGTTATAGCTAATAGTAAAATCATCGGTAGCTCTATAACGCGTTACATCAAAAATCCTAAAGAGATTGATAAAAAAAAAGAGATTAAATGCCAATGCTACAAATAAAGCTATAAGTACTAATGACAATCTTCTTTTTCTTTTCTTAGTGAGAATTTTAATCACATTTGACTTCTAATTTATACTTAAACTATATAAGAAAGGAATATTATAAAGTTTTCTTATGAGATTTTGATTTTGAATCAATATTAGGATTAATGAGATTTCTACCGAGCATCATTATCATATAGATATCCGCGATGATAAACGAATTCTTTCTCCATTGGGGGATTTTATCTGATTTAATTTTGAATTGTAGTATCAAGTACAATATTAAGAACAGCAAAATCTCTTCGAATGTAATTAAAGATGCTTTTGATTCACTGCAATATAGACTGCTATAATTGAAAATGATCTAGTAGCTAAATGGCAAATTTATGAGGATACACAAGAAAATCGAAAGAAATTAAAATATAATTATAAGAAACTAAACAAAAAGTCCAGTTATTATTAATATAACAACAGCTAGAGCAATTAAACCAGAAATTCCAATCATAGTCATTAGAATTTCATAATACTCTTTAATTGTCATTTTTTTTTATTTTTCGCCTTATTTATTTAATTTTATTTATAATTATACCCAACCTAATATATAAAAGTATATATTTAAAAGTTATGATTAGGATTTGAGAATTCTTTCCTTTTTTATATTTTTACTTTATTAAATATTTCTATATATATTCATATATATTTAATTTACGTAAATTTAGAAAATTTTTAAAAAATTGGTCTAGAGCTCTTTATTTCAATTGAAAAGGTCAGCTCAAAATATAGGATAATCAAATAATATTTTATTTAATTTTGTGGGAGAGTTTATGCATGATCCACCACTTATCATTAATTTTCATCATATTAAAGTAATCAACGTAACTAACTTCTTCACATTCGATTTTGAGTTTTACTGCAGCAATATTCCCTGTTACATCAATATTATAAAATTTAATCTTCCAATTTAAATTTTTATTCACTTTTTCAGGATCGTACCATGATAAATATTCATCCTTATCAACAATCCATAATTGATTATTCTCATCAAATAAAAAGAACTTCCATTCATCGTGTAAAATCTTTTTATAAAGTTCTGGATCACTTTTAACATGGCCTTCATGATAATAATTAATAATAGCTTTCTCTATCACTT